>CAYNKF010000423.1:0-2217 GCA_964397705.1 uncultured Balneolaceae bacterium
AAGGATGCTTATTGATTTGAAAAGTTCGGTCTTAAAAAGGGCATCTGCTTCAACAACCCTACGGTGGAGCAGTTGTTTCCGAACATAAATAAGTGCTCCAATAACCAACGCCAGATAAACGGTGTTGATCGTTAAAAAATAGCCTATGATGAACTGCTCAATGAAATTAAATAACGAAAGGCTCTCAGGCATAGGATTTATTGAGTCGGTGGTTTAGCGCTATTTTGATTCCGGAAGTGGTATCTAAAATTTGATCTAAATGTAAATCAAGCTGTTCGTGCGATTTACTCCTATTGTCAATTTCTTTAAGTGATTGCAATGTTTTTCTAATAAATTCCTTCAGTATTACTATACGGTCTTCACCTTCCATCATAAATTCATATATGATAGCCTTTCGGATCGGAAATTCAGCATTAAACAAATATTGTAGTAAGAAAGATAAATTTTCTTTTCCTCCAAAAGTACTGAGTGCTTTTATTGCGGCCAATCGAATAGAGTTGTTTTCCTCCTTTTGCCATAGAGTTATAATAATAGAAGCAGCTTCTTTGTGAAATAATTCTCCGAGAGCTATAATCAGTCCCCGAATCAGGGAGTATTTTTCAGGGCCGTAATTTATTCGTTTCAAATACTGAAATAAAAAATCGCTGCATTCATAAAATTGCTGGTATCCCATATATCGGACGATGATATTTTTGATGTCAGGATCTATTTTTTTGATTAGTAAATCTTGAAATGCTTCTCCAACCTGTTGTCGGTCCTCAGCACGTCCGGAATCAAATAGATGAAGCAGCTCTGCAACCATTAGTTCCGAAATGTCTTTTCTTTTAAAAAAACGTATAAGGGCATTTTTGCGTACGGTCCAGTCATCGGCCGATTGAAGCGCTTTGGTAGCAGCAAATGCCAATTTTAAGTTTTTTGACTTGCTTACAGTAATGAGCTTGGCCAAGATTCTACTGTCAATATTGGCACTTTTCTGAAAGTAGATGCAGGCGAAAATTTTAGAATCAGTAGAAAGTTGAAACAGTTTTTTCCGGTAAAAAGAGACAAAGGTGGGATGTTCAATTAAATTATTGAGCCGCTCCCGTTCGGTTCCATCCAGAATGTCATCAAGCTCATTAAGCAGTTTGATAAAGAATGAATAATCCTTCGTGCGCTTGCTTATTTTTTTAATAATTTCGTCAGCATCGAGCTTTGGATTAGATTGTTCTACGTAATCCAAGATTAAGGAAAAAAAGTAATCTCTAAATTTTTGCTCATACCCGTTCCAGTACTGTTGTTTCTTTCGGGTCCAAAAGGTATACCCAAGTAGAAAAAAGAAAAGCAGTGCCAGAAATACGGTTATACCAATGAGAGACTGTAAGGCAATGTTAAAATCAAACATGCCACAATATACGTTCTAAGCGGCTTTTGTCAATAATTTTCGGATGCGGGCTGCAAACTCCTTGGGTTGAAAGGGTTTGGTGATATATTCATCGGCTGTTAGGTCAAAGCCTCTTTCAATATCTTCGGAGCGTGATTTGGCTGAAACCAAGACCACTTTCGTATGCTCAAATTTTTGATCTTCACGAACTTTCTTAAGGATTTCGAATCCATTCATGCCGGGAAGCATCAAGTCTAAAATGATCAGCTGTGGAACATGTTCTTGTGCATATTCCAGTGCTTCAATCCCATTAGATTTGCTTACAATTTCATAGTCAAATTCTTTCGAGACAAGTCGGCTGATAAGTTTTCTGCTAAGATCATCATCATCCACAATAAGTATTTCCTTTTCGGGAGTTGATGATTGTGAAGTTCCTGTACTTTTGTCTATAGAACTGTTGGTAATCCCAGTCAATTTGCGATATGAACTTATTTCATTCATAACTGCCTCACTATTTTTGCCGTTGAAGATTTTTGTGGCAGTTTTGTATTTACACTTCTCCATCAAGTGTAACGATTTTAATTAAAAAATCTTAATATTCTTTTAAGTATTCGTATCTTCGGGGCCAATAAAGCAGGTTTATCTATAATTTTAATGAAAAGACTTTAGCAAGAACCTTCTGATAATGGATGATGTAAGCTATCCTGAAATTCCAATTTCTTTATCCCAGGTGTTAGTAATTTTCATCGTTATTCTGGGAGTGTTTTTTTTGGGGCGGGGGTACGAAGTACTACTTGGAATTTGGAGTTTTGGAAGCGAATTCGCAGATCGGTCCTACTTATGGAGTTCTTTCATTA
>CAYNKF010000424.1:0-2212 GCA_964397705.1 uncultured Balneolaceae bacterium
CGACGGACCAGACTCCGCTGCTATGGGCAAAATAAAAGTGCTCATAGCAGCCGGGGGTACTGGTGGTCATGTGTATCCGGCCATTGCCATTGCCGATGCACTGCGGGATTCCTCTGCCGATACCGAAATTCTTTTTGCCGGTACAAAAAATCACATGGAATGGGATACCGTATCCAAGGCAGGATATAATATCACCAGCATCTGGATCAGTGGATTTCACCGCCGACTTACTATAAAAAACCTGCTGTTCCCAATTAAACTGGCAACAAGCATTGTTCAGAGCTTAGTTATCATCAAAAAATTTAACCCTGATGTAGTAATCTCATGTGGAGGTTATGTTGCCGGACCTGTAGGATGGATAGCAACCAAAATAGGCATTCCACTTATTATTCAAGAACAGAATAGCTTCCCCGGCGTAACCAATCGCATGCTGGGCAAAAATGCAGAAATCATCTTTACTGCTTTTGATGATGCCGAAAATTATTTCCCAAAGAAAAAAATACAGCTGGCCGGTAATCCTACTAGAAAATCGCTAAGCGAGGTCAACCGCAAAGAGGCTTTGCTAGCATTTGACTTTAGCAACGACAAAAAAACGCTCTTGATATTGGGCGGAAGTGGCGGTGCAAAAAGCATCAATGAAGCAATGCAAAAAAATATTGAAAGACTACATAACGATTTGGGACTTCAAATTATCTGGCAGTGCGGGAAAAGATATTATGATAAACTTCGCAAAGATGTAATACCGCAGAACTTTGAACATTTGAGACTTAAAGATTTTATCCATGATATGCCGGCTGCTTATGCATCTGCAGATTTGGTAATAAGCCGAGCGGGGGCCCTCTCCTGTTCAGAACTCGCTTTGACAGGGAAACCGAGCATGCTCGTACCTTCACCGAACGTAGCTGGTGATCACCAAACGAAAAATGCGCAATCTATGGTTGCCAACGGTGCTGCAAAATTAGTTGCTGATGATGAACTAGAAAAAAGCTTGGCAAATGTCGTTCAAGAAATTATTGATGATGAGCACCAACTCAACGAAATGAGAAAAGCAGCTAAAAACTTAGCACGTCCCAATGCCGCTGAAGAAATAGCAACCGAAACACTGAAATTAATCACAAAGAAAAAACAAAATTAGTATCATCCTGAATTTATTTCAGGATCTAAATGATCCTGCTTAGTAGATGCTGAAACAAGTTCAGCATGACATGTACGAGATAGAGTAAATATACAATGAGTAAGCAAATACAAACACAACCAATTTTTGGCAGAACCCGACATATACACATGGTCGGTATTGGCGGCATCGGTATGAGCGGCATGGCCGAGATATTGCTTCAAAAAGGGTATCACATTACCGGTTCGGATGCTAACATGAGCGAAACCATTGAACGATTACAAGAGCTCGGTGCCAAAATATCTATCGGTCATGACGCGAAAAATATCGAAGGTGCTGATGTAGTTGTGTATACCAGTGCGGTTAAAGCAGAAGAAAATATTGAAACCAACACCGCACTCGAAAAAGGAATTCCCGTTATCAAGCGTGCCGAAATGCTGGCCGAGCTCATGCGTATGAAATATGGCGTAGGTGTGGCCGGTACGCACGGTAAAACAACGACCACAACAATGATTGGTCATGTAATACAAGACGGTAGCTTTGACCCCACCATTATGGTAGGTGGTAAAGTACACAGTTTTTCCAAAACCAATGCCGTGGTTGGAAAAGGTGATATTATTGTCGTTGAAGCAGATGAGTTCGACCGGACATTCTTACGACTTACTCCGAGCTTAAGCGTTATCACCAATATCGAAGCCGAACATCTGGATATTTATAACAATCTCGAAGATGTTAAAGAAGCCTTTATAGAATTCGCCAATAAAGTGCCGTTTTACGGTGCTGTTGTACTTTGTCTCGATGATCCCAATGTGCGAAGCATTATTCCCGACATTGAACGCCGCACTACTACTTACGGATTGACCCCCCAGGCAAAAATACGGGCGGTTGATATCGATATTGATCACTTCAACAGCCACTTTACCGTTGTCAAAGAAGGGGAAAAACTCGGTGAGATTAATCTCCAAGCTCCCGGTGAACACAACGTGAAAAATGCACTGGCGGCTGTGGCAGTTGGGCTCGAACTTGATATCGACTTCAAAGATATAAAATCCGGTCTTGAACGATTTGAGGGGGTATTCCGGCGTTTCCAATTGAAGA
>CAYNKF010000425.1:0-2200 GCA_964397705.1 uncultured Balneolaceae bacterium
AAAAGAGGCGAGTTTATAATGAAAAAGTTATCTCTCATAGCGTTTTTTATGTTGATGGCTACGAGCCTGTCGGCCCAGCACCAGCACAATCATAATGCTGATAATACACTTCATGCTAAAGAAGTGAATTTAGAGCACTCGCTGTATCATCTTGATGCCGAGTGGACAGATCATCGTGGTGATATGGTAAGGCTAGATGATTTTAAGGGGCAGCCGGTTATTGTGGTAATGTTTTATGGAAATTGCACCGACGTTTGTCCCATTTTGATCCAGGATACCTGGCGACTATACAGCAGCTTGGAAGAATCCATCCAAGAGAATGTCAACGTCTTGGCTGTCAGTTTTGATACGGAAAATGATACGCCTGAGGTTTTGAACGAATATGCACAGTACGAGCAGCTAAATATCCCGGGCTGGTACTTTATGACAGCAGATAATGCCGACGTACGAACGCTTGCCATGATGTTGGGTGTGCAGTATTCGAAGAAAAGCGACGGACATTTTGCACATTCCAATTTAGTGACAGTATTGGATGAGAATGGGAGAATAGTCCATAGAGTAGAGGGATTGAATCAACCTATGGATAAAGCTAAGGCAACAATTGCCTCAATAATGGATAGGCTGAACAAATGATGAAGTTTTCAGTACTAACATTGTTAATAGTTCTTCTGTTGATCTCTGGGTGGGAGCATGTTGCTGCTTCTGATGTTTCCCAGGCAGATACGGTGACAGTAGAAGTTAAAGGCACGGATGCTAATGCGCGATTTGATCCGGTGGTAGTGGCGGTCAATCCGGGGGATGTGATACAGTTCATGGTACGTGAAGGGTTACATACGGTAACAGCGTATCACCCCGCAAATCGGCGACCAAAACGAATTCCGGCCTCAGTGAAACCTTTTGATTCGGGGCTGATGGAGAAGGGTGATCAGTGGTTTTTGAATATAAAAGAAGAAGGTGTTTATGATTATTTTTGTCTTCCCCACGAAAAGCTGGGTCATGCAGGACGAATAATAGCAGGCCCTTATGATACTGCGGAGGGCTATCCCGAAGAGGGAATTCCTAATATTGTATTGCAGAAATTGAACATTGAAACAGAACAGTTTTTAAATCAATAAATACATACCAATAAACATAAAAGAGGTCACTTACTATGAAATTACTCACAAAAATAACTTTAATACTTGCACTCATTATTACCGGTGTCGTTTCGTCTGCTATGTCACAGCGAACCATCGAAATGACTGGCATGGACAATATGAAATTTGATGTAACAACCATTGAAGCTACCCCCGGTGAAGAGATTACGATTAAGCTTACTACCAAAAGTCAGATTCCAAAACAGGCTATGGCTCACAATGTTGTGGTTATAGACAAAGACGCTAATGTTGATGAAGTTGCGAATGCTTCGGCCCGAGCCCGAGACAATGATTATATTGCTCCTGAATATGAGGAGGAAATCATTGCGGCCACAGGTCTTGCGGGCGGTGGTGAAACGGTAGAAGTAACGTTTACCGTACCGGAAGAAACGGGAGAATATGAGTATATTTGCTCATTTCCTGGACACTACCCAGCTGGGATGAAAGGAGTGCTTAAAGTTCAAGAATAGCTGTAAGCTAATTGTTTACAACTTATAATATTTGAAGGACATCCATTTGGATGTCCTTTTTTATTGATCATTGTAAAAAGTGACCAATTCAAAACTATATCTTAGTTAAGCTAATATAAATAGTGCCCCAAATAAGTGTTCGAATTGACATAGCTTTTAAACTATCGAATGCCACTTCGAAGTTTGTCCAGTAGAGAAGGGTGATGATTATTAACACCATAATATTCAAAAGAAAAATAAATTTGGACGCTTTTGTTGCTTTGGGATGTTGTTGCCAGATTAGCATTCCGGTAGCTGTATAGAAAAATCCCATTACCGTATTATATATCAACAAGGGTAAAAAGATAACATACCCGGGATCGGAGAAGCCGAAAAGCGTCGTTCCGCCTACCCAAATGGTTATCAAGCCAAAAGCGGTGGCAATGATTGCAGCTGTAGTTTGAATAAATGGGAGTAATGTTTTGTTGTCCATACCATAAAATATCAAGTAATACTTTTTATAGTAATCAATAAAAAGGGGATACCTGCAAAGTATCCCCTAAACTGAGATTACCGATTATTACAGTGATGACAATATGCCGTTCCATTTGAGTT
>CAYNKF010000426.1:0-2198 GCA_964397705.1 uncultured Balneolaceae bacterium
CCTATGAAAATATTCCCGGCATGCCAGTTTCATCGGTTCAGGGTCATGCCGGAGAATTGATATTCGGAAAAATAAACGGGCACTCAATGATGGCCTTCTCCGGACGGTTTCATCATTACGAAGGTTTTTCTTTTGAGGAAACCGCCACGCCGGTTTACATTGCTAACTATCTGAATGCTAATAAACTTATCATTTCCAATGCTGCAGGAGCCATTAACACCTCCTTTTCGGTTGGTGATTTGATGGTTATTGAGAGCGTAATACGAAATAATTTGGCTATATCTCCGCTGGGTCATTCAAAACATCGGTATCAACACCATCAATGGGTCCCAAAAATAAGAAAAATTGCTGCAGAGCTCGGACTTGTCACACAACTGGGCAATTACATGTATGTTACTGGCCCTAACTACGAGACCAAAGCAGAGATTAGGTCATTCAGAAAAATGGGTGCCGATGCTGTAGGAATGTCAACAGCCACTGAGCTTTTCGAAGCCGCCCGTCTTAATTTAAAAACCACTGCCATTTCACTCATCACCAATATGTCAACCGGTGTAACGGGCGAAAAACTTGACCATGATGAAGTTAAAGCTGCAGCCGATGCCCGGAAAGACGATTTTGCAAAGCTGGTCAAAGCTCTTATTGAAAAGTTATAAAAACTGATATGTGGGCTATACATCCAGTGTCTTTTGGCTGCCGTATGTATCCAGGTACTGCTTAAGCTTTAGTTTTTTTCGTGTAGAATCGCTGGTCATGTAGCGCACCTTACCGTAAATGGGACGTTCTTGCCAAGCACGATCAAAGCGACCGAAAATCCAGAAAATGCCCGAATAACTATTTGGATCACGTCCGTCAATGGCATAGCGATTATTTAGTTCGATCAGGTAAGCCAACGCAATTTCGGGATTCGGTGTCCATTCCAATACCTTTTTACCCCACAACATCCGAAGGTAATTTTGCATTATGCCCTCCTCTCTTAGCTGCGTTTGTGCGGCATTCCAGATCTCATCATGAGTTTGGGACTGTGCAAACTCTTCCAGCTCATAAATATATTCTCGCGGATCATTTTTGTGTTCTTCAAGGGTCTCTAGCGACCAATCAGGCAACGTTTCATATTGATCGTAGTCAGGCTCATGATGTGCAAAATGAAACCCAACCTCTCTCCAAGTTATTACTTCATCCAAAAAGGCATCTACATTTGGATCACCATTAAAAAATCCGCCGGTAGACCCTTTGTTAAATGTTATATTATCTAAATTCCATCCTTCCGGTTGATGCTCCAGCACAGTGTCTACAATTTCGTACTCCGATATCTTACCAAAGTGCAGCCACGGGCTTAGCCCACTGGCGGCATTTTCGTCAGGATCATTTCGGTTTTCGTCATATTTCGACAAACCATATTGAATAAACTGTCCCAATTTACCCAATGCCGCCTGACGGGTACCTTGCAAGTCAATTTTACCCACGTCATGATTAATTGGTAAGGAACTCACAAAAGATTTTCGATTCTTAAGTTTTTTCTCAGCCGGAGGGTATTTAGAAAGAAAATCATCACCCAACGCAACTTCTGAATGATTTTCGAGATCTGCCAAAGGATCTTTTTTGGGAGGATTAGTAAAACACTCTACAAAATTCCGCTGCATAATCTTACGGAAAAAGTAGGCGTTATAGGGCGCTTTTACCGTCAACCCTAATGGAATCAATCCATTGGAATCTACCGTGATGTAGGGAACTTCTAAACTAGGTCCAACTTTTTCATTATGCTCCTGTATGATAAATACCGGAAACTCATCCGAAATTACGGTACATGCATTTTCGGCTAATTCATAAAGTAAACCATTTCCTGCTCCCGATTTATCCTCCAAATAAGAATAATAATTAATATTATTTTCTTTGGCATACTCTAGGTTCTCCTCCATCCCTTCCATCAAAAAGTGATGAAAACGATCAGAAGCCCACGGATAATCGCACCCCAATCCTTCATAGACCAGTAGCGGCTTACCTAACTTATTAGCCCATCCCACAGCGTATTCCAACGCATAATTATACTGGAAACGACGATTTATCTGCATCCAATACAGTACAAAATCCCCTTCTGTATTAGGTTTTTTTTCGTTGCGTTCAAAGACACGCTTACTGTTAATATTTTTCATGATAGAAGTCAAAATTATTGATTCTTACTCTGGTGGAGCCATGAAAGC
>CAYNKF010000427.1:0-2184 GCA_964397705.1 uncultured Balneolaceae bacterium
AGAGGTATCATGAAATCCATAAAGTTGACGATATCATGAATATAATTTACACGCTTAGTCTCAGCCCGGTTTTCTTATATGGATATAGTATGGGCGGGCGATTACCGCTAAAAACAGCCTTACATAAGCCAACGCTGTTTGATGGATTGGTTTTGGAAAGCACCAATTGTGGCATTTCGGATACTACTAAAAGAAAAGAACGACAAAAAGCAGATGACGCGAGAACACAACGAATACAAGAAAACTTCAAACAATTTTTAGCGGACTGGAGTGAACTCGAACTGTTCAAGTCGCCAGCTCCCATAGAGGATGGCCTCAGTCAGAAATATCAAAGTATTCAGCTCGAGCAATCACCTAATGCAATGGCTGCGTCTCTACACGGATTCGGGAGCGGAAACATGTTACCCGCTTGCAAAGAACTTTCCTCGTTAAATATTCCGGTGCTCCTCCTGGCTGGCTCGGCAGACACTAAATATCAGCGCATCAATCAAACCTTGTTAGAAAAGCTGCCAAGCGGTAACTTTTCGTCTATCGAAGCGGGTCACCGGGTTCACCTTGATAATCCTCCGGCCTTGATCCAAAAATTGAACGATTTTATCCCATATAACTGATTTTAAAAAACTCAACACTCAATACTACCATGAATTGGAAAACCGTCGAAGAATACGATGACATCACTTTTAAAAAGTCTAATGGTGTAGCGCGTATTGCTATTAACCGACCAGAGCTTCGAAACGCATTTCGTCCCAAAACACTTTTTGAATTGCAGGATGCATTCTTGGATGTCCGTGAAGATTCAGCCATTGGCGTAGTACTATTAACTGGTGAGGGACCTTCCCCGAAGGACGGCAAATGGGCTTTCTGTTCCGGGGGGGATCAAAACGTAAGAGGCAAGGCAGGATATAAAGATGATGCCGGGACGCCACGACTGAACGTGCTGGATCTGCAGCGCTTGATTCGTTTTATGGGTAAAGTTGTTATCTGTGTGGTACCAGGATGGGCCGTAGGCGGCGGACATAGTTTGCATGTGGTTTGTGATCTCACGATCGCCAGTAAGGAACACGCCATTTTCAAGCAAACTGACGCCGATGTGGCCAGTTTTGACGGTGGCTTTGGCTCTGCCCTACTAGCCCGACAAGTTGGACAAAAGAAAGCCCGCGAAATCTTTTTCCTTGGTCGCAATTACTCTGCTCAGGAAGCTTATGACATGGGGATGGTGAATGCGGTGGTTCCCCATGACGAGCTCGAAGAAACCGCCTACCAATGGGCGCAGGAAATTCTGGAGAAAAGTCCCACGGCCATCCGGATGATCAAATATGCCTTTAATCTGGTCGACGACGGTATGGTGGGTCAGCAGGTCTTTTCCGGCGAAGCCACCCGCCTGGCTTACATGACCGACGAAGCGCAAGAAGGACGCGATGCTTTCCTCGAAAAGCGTAAGCCAAACTGGGATGAGTATCCCTGGATAGGATGATAATGGATTTAATATAAATTGGTAAGGGAAATTTCTCGTAACCAATCTATTTAGATGATACAGCTTTCATTGTTTTATTGCGGATAACGCACTGTAATTTATTTAGCATTAAATATTGGTTTATGAAATCAAATGAACTTCGTACTGCGGCATTTGGAATGGGATGCTTCTGGGGACCTGACGCTCTTTTGGGTGCAAAGGAAGGAGTGATAAAAACGCGGGTCGGCTACGCTGGAGGAACAAAAGACAATCCCACATATCGCAATATTGGGAGCCATACGGAAACTATTCTAGTTGAATTTGATCCGGCAAAAATTAGCTACTTCAAACTGCTTGACATCTTTTGGAATAACCATCACTACAGTACAGAGGGGAAAAATAATCAGTACGCCTCCAGGATATTTTATTCGAACAAAGAGCAGAAAGAAAAGGCGGAAAAATCAAAATCCAAGAAGCAGAAAAAGGAAACCGTAGCAACGAAAATTCACCAGTTAAACTTTACCATTGCTGAAGACTATCATCAGAAATATCGGCTGCGCGGCTCAAAGATAATGAACAATTTCTCGGATATGACTCCGGAAGAGTTCAGAGATTCACCGCTGGCGGCAAAACTAAACGGATACGCGGCGGGACATCTAAATCTCGAGGATATTAAAAAACTGGATCTCGAAATCGAACCTAATCTTAAAGATCGCCTGATGAATACAGCT
>CAYNKF010000428.1:0-2183 GCA_964397705.1 uncultured Balneolaceae bacterium
TAATTCTGTTAACCGAAAACCTAAGAAAAAGAGCAAAAGCAGAGAGGAATAAAAGAAAATATTTGAGCAATTGCTCGCTTCTAGAAAGGTAGATACCCAGGCTGATAATGCTCCAAAATTTGACTGTTCTAGAGCGCGGGTTTCTAAGGTGTTGTCATAATATGATATCCACCTATAATTTCACGTCTTATCAATAAAAAATTCGGAGCGTTTTTAAGCTTATTTTAAGCAATGCTTTCTATATTAGATTTAAACTCCAGTTAAAGCAGACGTTCGTATGAAACTCATCAAAGCTTATATCCGAGCCAAGCTCTTAGAGGATGTTTATAGTTCACTAAGAAATGAAGGCTACCGTTCTATGACAGTTTTCGAAGGTGAAGGAACCGGTCGGTACAGTGATCCTGATAAACAACATGGGTCTCTAAATTTTCCGGCCATGCATACTCATGTTGTGAAAATTGAAATTGCAGCTAAAGCTGAACAGGTAAGCTCGATTGTTCAAGTTATTCAGGAAAACGGGCGGACCGGAAGCAAAGGTGATGGTATTATTTTTGTCACTTCCATTGAACAAGCATACCGAATAAGGGATGGCAAAGAAGGAGCTGATATTCTTAACTAATTTAAGGTTCTCTTAAGTATGATGGTGTTATATTATGGTCAGAACATAAAAATTAATCTAAGCTCAAAACTTTTTAATCTCATAAACCACAATAACGGTGACTATTATGAAACGCTTAACACTCACACTATCATTGATTCTTCTTTTCTCCACTATGAGTTTTGCTCAGCAAAAGGATATGAATCAAAAGAAACAACAGATCATGGAAATGATGCAGGATTCATCCATGCAATCCATGATGATGGAGCATATGGCGGATAATCCTGAAATGCGTCAAAAAATGATGCAGCACATGATGAAAAACATGGACGGCAATATGAAGATGGGCAACATGCAGAAGATGATGAAAAACAATCCACAGATGAAAGAACGCATGCAGAAACACATGGAAATGATGCAAGCCATGATGGATGGCAGCATGGATCACTCCAAAATGATGGAGCAGATGAACGATTCTTCTATGATGAAAATACATATGATGTGCATGCAGATGATGCAAGGTAACATGATGGATGGCCAGGGAATGATGAATAAATCCGATAAAAGCAGAAAACACCAAAAGCGCCATAACAATCAATAGAGAATAACCACTTTAACTCCCAAAATGTTATGTTTGGTCATAATTTTATAGGTATGCATTGGATCTGGTGGATTCTCACTATTCTCGCTTTTGTACTGATCGTGTTCAACATCCCGGGACGTAAATCCGAGAGGTATACAAATGAAAGCGCACTCGAAATACTCGATAAGCGGTATGCCCAGGGTGAAATAGAGCGGGAGGAGTATGAGGAACGGAAGAAGGTTCTTCAAAATAGCTAATTGGTAATTAAACATGCAGAAAAACAGCCGTGATACCGCCCACACCCAAAATCGTTACGACTGGATAGCTCCATTGTATAACGTAATGGAGTGGCCGGTGGAAAAATTACTGTTCCAAGATTGGCGCAGTGACCTTTGGCAACAGGTTGAAGGACCATCAGTTTTGGAAATTGGCGTCGGGACGGGCAAAAACATCCCCTATTACCCTGATGATATTAAACTGACGGGTATTGATTTATCTCCCAAGATGTTGCAGCGAGCAAAGCAGTTGTTAACAAATCACCAAAAAAGCAACGTAACACTCAAAGAGATGGACGCCCAAGACACAAACTTTCCCAACAATCAATTTGACGATGTGGTTGCCACGTTCGTTTTTTGCTCGGTACCCGATCCGGTGTTAGGCCTCCGGGAAGCGTTGCGCGTGACCCGTCCCGGCGGCCGGCTTCATTTACTGGAACATATGCGTGCTGAATGGTCGCCCCTAGCCTCGGTGATGGATCGTCTTGATGCCCCTATTCATTACTTGATTGGTGTACATATAACGCGTGAGACCGTAACTAACGTAGAAAAAGCAGGATGGCAAATACAAAAAGTTCAAAAACTAACGAAAGGAGGCATCGTCAAAAAAATCGAAGCCATTAAACCCCATTAGGCTTCCTCCTTTTCCGACAATGGCAGCTCTACAACAAACGTACTGCCCTCTCCCGGACCATCACTGTACGCTCGAATTTTTCCACCGTATAAC
>CAYNKF010000429.1:0-2179 GCA_964397705.1 uncultured Balneolaceae bacterium
GTAGATTTTGTCAAAACAGATCTTCTTGATAAGGACCATTAGAATTATCCCACTTTGGTATCAGAACGGTTTTAGGATTCCAAGCCATGATCTTTTATTTCCTTTTGCATCAAGGTAAAAAGGAATACCCTAAATACAATTTAGTAACGGAAAACCACTCTAACCCATTCAACGAGTATTTTTATTCCTCTCTATTCTCTAGGTACTTCACCACGTATTTCCCAAGCACATCGAATTCCAGGTTTACAGTATCCCCCATCGCTTTTGCACTGAGATTAGTGTGCTCATAGGTGTAGGGAATGATAGCCACAGTAAAGATATTGTCCTGCTCATTGGCCACCGTAAGGCTAATACCATCAATTGCAATGCTTCCGCGCCCTACAATTAAATTGCTGTGTGTTTGAGGGTACTCAATCGTAAACAGCCAATCTGTTCCCTCTTGCTCTATTTTTTCGATGGATCCTGTAGCATCTACATGACCCTGCACGATATGCCCATCAAGCAATTGATCAGAACGAAGAGATCGCTCCAAGTTAACCGGATCCTCTTTCTGTAAATCACCAATATTCGTTTTGCGAAGCGTCTCTGCTACACTTTGTACCGTGAACGTATCTACGTCACACGTCGTAACCGTATGACATACACCATTGATACTGATACTCTGATCTATGCTCACTTCATCAGCAAAATCACAGCCAATAGTAATTTCTTTTCCGTCATCTAAGGTTGTAATATTTGTAACCGTACCAACCGATTTTATAATTCCAGTAAACACAATTCTTATTTTTTAACTGTTACCAATCCTAATGGGTTATTTTATAAATATCCGGTAAACAAAAGGTCTTTGCCAACTTGGCGCCATTGCACATCACGGAACTCCATAATTTCCGACATCCTGTTTATACCTACTCCCAGCACAGATTTCGTTCCCCCGCCCAATATTTTAGGAGCAATAAAACATTCTACTTTGTCAACCAGCCGCTGACGTAATAAAGCCGAGGCTAAATTCTGTCCCGCTTCAACTAAGATAGAAGTCACCGGCAGATGAGCCAACTCTCGCATCGCTTCATCCAGATCAGTATGATCATCTTTTTCATCTACAAGCAATGTTTGGCCGCGAAAATAATCCGACTGCAACATATTCAACATCGGATCTGCCTCATCTTCAAATTTCTCCTTATTGTGGGTCAGCACAATTGTCTTTTCCTCATACTGATCGGTAAATAAATTTAAATCACGCGGCAGATCCAATGGACCATCAATAACAATGCGCTTAGGTTGACGGCCTTCAACGTGACGAACCGTAAGCCGTGGATTATCCAGTAAAGCGGTATTCCGCCCCACCATTACCGCATCGTAATGACTGCGCCATTTGTGAACGAAAGCGCGAGACTCGGGACCGCTGATCCATTCAGAATCACCGTCGGGTGCAGCTATATATCCATCAAGCGTCTGTGCAATTTTGAGAGTTACAAATGGACGATTATGAGTTTGATAGTGTAGAAAAAACTCATTTAGTCGCTCTGCCTCTTCCTGCATCAATCCCACATCAACCGTAATGTCATGATCGCGCAAATGCTGAATACCTTTTCCGGCTACTTTAGGAGTCGGGTCTTCCATCGCTACTACTACGCGACTGATCGGTAAATCGGCAAGCAGCTCACAACAAGGCGGAGTATTCCCGTGATGAGCACATGGCTCCAGCGTTACATAGACTGTAGCATCTTCAAGCAGGCCAGGATTATTAACCGAATCTACTGCATTTTTTTCGGCATGCGGCTGACCATAGTGCTCATGATATCCCTGGCCAACTTTCTTTCCATCGGCTGAGACAATCACGCATCCCACCATGGGATTAGGTGACACATAGCCCGCACCGCGTTCAGCAATCTCGAGTGCCAGCTCCATCCATTCTTGATCTGATTTGCTCATAATACTATCACTAATCTAATTACCGCAGTCATCAGATATCGTCAAACAAAAAAGGGCAAGAAGCGTTCCTCCTTGCCCTGAAATTACAGTCAATATTTAATACTACTTAACCGCGGAGTAATTGGGCTCGGTTATCTTCAATATCCGCCTCATCCTTAAGCTGCTCAATCCAAGTATTCATAAAAGATTGGTTTTTCTCCTGCCGTAATTGACGACGAATACGCTGCCGTACATCAGCAGTCAGGTT
>CAYNKF010000430.1:0-2160 GCA_964397705.1 uncultured Balneolaceae bacterium
TCATTTGAAGAAGCTATTCATATTGCTGATTCGACCGGAAAACATATTCTTGTGGATATTTGGGCACCTTGGTGTGGCTGGTGCCATAAGATGAAGACCGAAACATATCCACAACTATCAGAGGTGTTAAACAAAAATTTCGTACTTTCTCGACTTAATCGCGATGACCACCAAACCACTTACCGTTATAATGGTCAAACGTATACATCATTTAAGCTTACACAAAACTTAAAGATCGAGCGAATACCGGCGATAGTTTTTATCACATCAGAAGGAGAGTATCTGTTTCACTTTTCCGGATACAAAAATTCCAAAACCCTTCGTCCTATTCTGAGATACATCTCATCAGGAGCATACCGAAAACAATCCTTTAGTCACTTTCAGCAATAGCCATACCCGGCATTTTTTACAGTTAAGGGAGCTGAGTGATAAAAATATTCTTTGCCATATCATTTCCAATGACCTGTTCATCATTCTCAACAAGTATGGTAACCGGACCATCAAAAGGGGCTTTTTCTTTTATTCTAACTTTTATTCCGGGCAATAAGCCGATCTTTTCAAGGTAGCGCAGTAATTCCGGATCCTGATCTTTCACACGGCTCACTATGTACTCTTGCTCTTTTTCTCCCTCAACAAGAGGTTCAACATCCATTTCAGGGATTAAACCATCTTTGGTGGGAATGGGATCACCATGCGGATCGTGCGTAGGATCATCAAGCAGTTGGGCAATTCTATCCTCAAATCGTTCCGAGATATGGTGCTCCAGCTTTTCGGCCTCATCATGTACCTCATCCCAAGAGTAACCCATCACCTCCAACAGATATAGCTCCAGCAAGCGATGGTGGCGTATAATTTCGAGGGCAATCTTCTTACCTGAATCTGTTAGACGAGCTCCTTTATATGATTCGTAGTCAACTAATCCCATCTTATCCAGTCGTTTCACCATATTGGTAGCCGACGCTGATGAAACATCCAGAGAATTGGCAATCTTTGTTGTTGATGCCCCTTTATCTTCTGTTTCCAGCGTATATATCGCTTTCAGATAATCTTCAACAGCCTGACTTAATACCATCTTGAATACATTTTATACGTTATTTCTACCGCCCTAATATATTAAAATATCAATGCTTTTACATTGCCACATTACTACTTAACATCTACTCCATGGTTCTTCAAGTATTGTTTAAAGGATTGTTTTCCAGTTAAATCTGCCCCTACAAAAGCGACAAGTTTATCAAAAATATTCTTCGGCAAAAATCCCGGCTGTCGCCCTATAGTGCCACCATCCTGATCCAGAAAAATAAATGTAGGTGTAGAACTAACCCTGAACTGACGGGCTAATTGCCGTTGGGTTAGAGAACGGCCGTTAAATATGACTTCTTGATCTGACTCGATATCCACCTTCACAGGATAGAAATATTTATGTAAACTGTCCTGTACCGTTTTCTCTGGGAACACCTCAGAATACATTTTTTTGCAGTATCCGCACCATTTGGCTTCGGCAAACAACATCACTTTTTTATCGTTCTCTTTGGCTAACTCCTGGGCTTCAGAAAGTGATTTCCATTTAATATCCTGTTGAGCTGCCGCCGATAATGTCCCAAGCAGTAATACCAATAATCCAATGAGGAATCCTCTTACCTTCCATGCTAAACTCATCAATAATACCTAATTCTGTTTCTGATCATTAAATTTCATTACCATTATAGTCATGTCATCGTGCTGTTTTGCCTTACCAGTAAATGATCTCACATCTTGGGCTAACAGATCTAACATTTCTTTAGCTGATTTCCGGGCGTTACGCTTTATCATCGTATTTAATCGTTTTGTACCATAAAAGTTTTCAGACTCACTCATTGCCTCAACGATTCCATCGGTGTAAAGTACAAGCACATTGTTATCTTCTATAGATAGTTCGACCTCTTCTAAATTTTCATCAAATCGATCTTTCGACAACCCAATACCAATTCCTTTAGGTTTTAATTCTTCTACATTCGCATTGGTGCCGCCCACTTTTAAAATCGGATTATGACCGGCACGAGCAAAACAAAATGTTCTCTTATTTAGATCAATAATCCCATAAACTAACGAGATAAATGTTCCTCGCTGGGCATTATCATAAAATAAACGATTCACTATTTTCAATATTTCGGCCGGTGA
>CAYNKF010000431.1:0-2155 GCA_964397705.1 uncultured Balneolaceae bacterium
TCGCTTCTGCTGATCGCTGCCACTGAAGTTAAACCGGGCCGTATAAGCACGAGAATTCATCTCCCGGTTGCCCAGTTTAACCATATCTTTCCCCTCAGAAATTTCCTCCCAAATGGTTTTTTCAGGGTCGAGCGGTCGATCTTGATTCACGTATCCCAGTTCTACACTTTCCCCAATTTCGATATTTCCGCTGTCCGGTTCTTCTTCTCCGGTAATCATCTTAAAGAGAGTGGATTTTCCAGCGCCGTTGGGACCAATAACGCCCACAATGCCGCCCGGCGGCAGGCTGAAATTCATCTCTTCAATCAGCAGCCGATCATCATATCCCTTTGAAACATCATTAGCCTCAATAACCTTGTCGCCCAGCCGCGGTCCGGCGGGAATAAAGATCTCCATCTCTTCGCGCTGCTTTCGGCGTTCTTCGGATAGTAATTCCTCATATTGATTGATGCGCGCCTTGCTTTTTGAGCGTCGACCTTTGGGATTTTGCTGTATCCACTCCAACTCTTTCTGCAGCGTTTTCTGTCGCTTCGATTCCTGTTTCTCTTCCTGCTGCAATCGCTTTTTCTTTTGATCCAACCAAGAGCTGTAGTTGCCCTCAAAGGGAATACCTCGTCCGCGATCAAGTTCCAGAATCCATCCCGCTACATTATCCAGGAAGTAACGATCGTGAGTGACCGCTATCACCGTTCCTTCATACCGATCGAGATGCTGTTCCAGCCAGGCTACCGACTCGGCATCGAGGTGGTTTGTGGGCTCATCCAGCAGTAACACATCCGGCTTTTTAAGTAGCAATCGGCACAGAGCTACACGACGTGCTTCTCCGCCCGAAAGAACTTCAACCGAGGTGTCACCGGGTGGAGTACGCAGGGCATCCATCGCCTGATCGAGCTTGCTATCCAGATCCCAGGCTCCCATATGTTCGATTTTCTCCTGAAGCTTTTCCTGTTTTTCGATCAGCTTTTCGAAGTCGGCATCGGGATCACCAAAAGCGGCATTCACTTCTTCATATTCCGCCAGCAGATCGATCTGCTCCTGCACGCCTTCCTGCACAATTTCTTTGACCGTTTTGTCGGAATCCAGTTTCGGTTCCTGCGGGAGCATCCCGAAGGTTACTCCCTTGTTGCGGGAGATGGTGCCCATATACTCCTCATCTTTACCGGCGATAATTTCGAGCAGGGTACTCTTTCCGGATCCGTTATTACCGAGCACGCCAATTTTTGCGCCATAGAAAAAGGAGAGGTAAATATCTTCAAGCACCTTATTGTTGGGCTTGTAGACTTTGCTTACGCCCTCCATAGAGAAAATAACTTTTTGATCACTCACGTAACTGTAATTTTGAATTAGGAATTGGGGATGAGTAGCAGAGCTTTTGCTCAGGCCAAGCGGCTAATATAAGGATATTGGACGGTGAGTTGACAGAAAAAAATGGATAAAGATCCATCCTATTGTAAATGTGTTCTCATTTGATGAATGATTACGATTATAATAGGTTTACCGTTAAAATTTTATTGTAGCAGGGGCCAGGCTGGGGAAGTGTAACAATGCAAAGGAATGTTCGTAGTTGAATTGTGATCGACTACTTATGCAATAGCGTTGTAATACAAAAAAGATTATTCAAGATGGTTTCTGAATTGAAAAAATCTTTAGGGCTAAAGATAAATTTAACATTTCGCAATACTACTGCTTTTGTGGCACTTCTTTTTGTGTTGCACGAGCTGCATGAAATTGTCCATACTGCTGTGGGACGCTTGATCTGTGGGTGTTGGGGCGAACGAAATTTTAACAGCTGGGGGCTCTGCTGCGAAGGTGACTTGACAATTTTAGCCTCTATAGCAGGTCCTTTGTTCACGTATATAATAATCTACATCGGCTACTACTTGTTAAGCAATAAATATGAAAACTTTCCGGGTATAAAGTCGTTGGGCTTTGCACTTATTTTTGCCAGCATGCCGTTCGCCCGTATATTTACCGCTCTGATTGGCAAGGGTGATGAATTCTTCGAACTTAAGTTCTTTCTCGGGGATTATTTTAGCGATAACACTCTTTGGATACTGGCTATTGTGATGGTTACGGCCATATTGTTGCCGGCACTGATAAGAGCCTGGAATACGATCGACTCGTCGCAGCGACCTGGGGGCTTTACCGGCTTTTT
>CAYNKF010000432.1:0-2152 GCA_964397705.1 uncultured Balneolaceae bacterium
AGATAGGGTCTAGAGAGACAATAATAGTGCGTTCTGTTTTCAAGAGTATGGCAACCCTTTTTTGTTACAAAAAAATTATCATGCTTGATGTATTATCAATTCTCAGGCTCCCGGAACAAATCATTCAGCCTGAAATATCATTAATTCAATAGTTTATCAATTAACTCAGACCGGCCATTATTAATGACCTTCCAAAAATATATCTCTGTAATCTTGTTGGTATGCACTCTTTTTATACTCAATGGATGTGCTGCCCTTGAAGATTTCTCCAATTCTATCCAAAAGCCAAAACTTTCGGTAGAGAACGTCCGCATCAGTGACTTTAATTTTGAAGAAATGGAGCTCACTTATGACATAAAAGTCGATAACCCGAATGCACTATCGGTACAAATGCTGGCCTACGATTATAATCTTGATGTAAATGAAAATACCCTGGTTACCGGCGACCAGAAAAAAGAACTTGCAATCGAGGCTTCCGGTGCTAGTACCTTCCAGGTTCCCATGCGGCTTAATTTTGCGGATGTCTTTCGAAGCGTACAGAGCCTGCGGGATTCTGATGAGGTCTCTTACAGCTTTTTAAGCAACCTGACGTTTGACCTGCCTATCGTCGGACAAACAAAAGTTCCGGTTCGTAAAGATGGAAGTATCCCATTATTAAAAAGACCTAAAATAAGCCTCGAAGACTTTAGCGTTTCCGGAATTAATCTAAGTAGTGCTGATATCAACCTGAAGCTACGTTTCGATAATCCCAACGCCTTTGGAATTGACGTAAATGCCCTCAGGTATGACTTGATGATCAATGGCGATCAATGGGCTGACGGAACCGCTCTCCAAGGGAAAACTATTAAAGAAAAGGGCGTGACTATGCTCAGCATCCCAATATCGCTCAATATTTCTCAAATTGGAATGTCAGCCTACCGATTGCTAACAGGAGGAGAACCTTTTGATTACCAAATAAAAGGAGATTTTGATCTCAACGCCCGGCATGAACTACTCGGCCAAACCACTTTTGATTTTCTTCGCTCCGGCAATCTTTCACTGCCAACAAACTAAAGGTATAACCATACATAATAATATAAATCGTTGTCAAAAGATCACACAACATACACCCAATCTCCATTGGGCATTCTCCAATTAAAAGCCAATGAGCAGGGCCTCATAGCCATCAATTATTACGATAAGAACCCGCCTCAATCATTGGATCAACACCACCCGGTTCTCAAAAAAACCATTGACCAGCTAAATAAATATTTTGAGGGACAAAGAAAATCTTTTGATATCCCACTTGTGTTAAAAGGAACCAATTTTCAGCAACAGGTCTGGAAACAGCTGCAACAGATCCCCTATGGACAGACCATAAGCTATAGCGAGTTGGCGAAACGCCTCGGAGATCCCCAGAAAGCTCGGGCGGTGGCCGGCGCCAATGGCCTAAATCCTATTCCAATTATTATTCCCTGTCACCGGGTGATCGGGGCGGACAATAAACTTACCGGCTACAGCGGGGGCATCGAACGAAAACAGTTTCTGCTACAGCTTGAAGGAGCGCTTCTTTTGTAATTACATTAAATGGGTTCAGCCTTTTGCATCATGGTAAAAGGTATGCCACAAACTTTTGGCGAATCAACAATAATCAGGACTTCTATTAATATCATTTAAAATATTTTACTGTCTTCCCCTGTCTCCGATTATTACATTCCAACGAATCTTAATTATTGATACCAGGCGCATGACCAAATACACAACTTCGATAGCAACTATCTTATTACTTTTAATAATTGGAATTGGTGTTTCCAACGCCCAGATAAAGGAAGCCCCTGATCGTAGTATGGGCGAAGGTCCCTATGATCGGCTCATTATCCGGGGAGTAACATTGGTTGACGGCACCGGATCTCCGCCTCGCGGTCCCGTTGATGTGGTCGTGGAGCAAAACCGTATCGCATCAGTACAGTCGGTGGGATATCCCGGAATACCCATTGATGAAGATCAACGTCCACAAGCCGATGAGGACACAAAAATTATTGAGGC
The DNA here is from genome assembly GCA_964397705.1 of uncultured Balneolaceae bacterium. Taxonomy (GTDB): domain Bacteria; phylum Bacteroidota; class Rhodothermia; order Balneolales; family Balneolaceae; genus Fodinibius. The sequence continues at coordinate 2,026 of CAYNKF010000432.1, forward strand.
CGATGGCATGTACTTGCTGCCTGGATTTATCGATATGCATGCCCACACCGGCGGCGAAGCACAGGGCACGCCGGCCGAATATGTTTATAAACTATGGATGGCCCACGGCATTACTACTGTGCGCGAG
>CAYNKF010000433.1:0-2137 GCA_964397705.1 uncultured Balneolaceae bacterium
GCGAGAATTACCGAATGAAGCAAGAGGGGAGAACATCCCATCACCTCTGAGCGGAACATCAGATAATAACGTACATGAATTTGTTAACAGTTTTAATCCAACGCTTGGTCCAAAACAGCAAACGAATAACATGGATTACAGCCTTGGACTTACCCTGGGAGATCAATACAAGGTAGGGGATGATAACACGCTCGGATATATTTTATCCGGTAAATATAGTAACAATACTAAGTACTATAACGATTACAAATATGGGGAATGGCAAAACGCCTTGAATGCAGAGAACCTTGATTTAGTCCGCTCTACTACCCAAAACGGTACGGTAGCAGAAAACAATGTGTTTTTAGGTGGACTAGCTGGAGTAGCCTATAAAGCCGGGCAATCAAAGTTCAAGCTTACCGGTATGCATTTACAAAACGGCGAAAGCAGGTCTGCTAATTTCTTAGTTGACAACAGTGAAAGTGCTCCGGGACAGTCAGGTTATATTGGTGAATCTTATAATTTGGAATACAGTGAACGCAGTATTACAAACTTTTTGCTGAATGGTACGCACTATTTTGATAATGCAAATTGGGAAATAGATTGGAGACTTTCTCCCACTTTTTCAACTATGAATGATCCCGATTTGAGAAAAACAACGTATACAATTAAACCCAATGGCGACTATACATTTAATGCAGGAGCCGGAGGGTTTCCAAGTAGAACCTGGCGCTACATGGATGAGGTTAATTTGGTAGGTCGGGTTAATATTTCCGGTGATTATGAACTGTTTGGTAATCCCGCCATAGTAAAATTTGGAGGAAGCCATGTGTATAAAGAGCGTGATTATGAGATTTTATCATATACGGCTTCTTTCTTTGGCAATCAGTTTGATTGGCAGGGGGATCCTTCGGAGATCCTGATAGATGATCATATATATGGTAATGGAAATGGAGGCACGATCTATTATCAATCAGGAAATCCGGATCCCAATCCGAATGCCTATAATTCCAATTCCTCAAATACGGCCGTTTATGTATCCAATCAGTTTAGTCTGATTCAAAATGTAAAAACAACTATTGGTCTGAGGGTCGAAAATTATGTATTGCGCCACACGGGCCGAGATATTTCATACGCACAGGGGGATACAGAAGCAGGAATAAATTTTGACGATGAAAAAGTACTTGATGCTCTTGACTTCTTCCCTTCTGCAAATGTGATTTATAATGTCACAGATCGCATGAATGTGAGGTTCTCGTATTCAAAAACCATTGCACGCCCTTCATTTAAAGAGATGTCATTTGCTCAGATATTAGATCCCATATCAAACCGGATATTTAATGGGGGATTATACCCAATAGGCAGTTGGGACGGTAATTTGCATGAGACCAGAATAAATAATTTTGATCTTCGCTTTGAATCCTTTTTAAGCGGCAATCAGTTGATATCAGTTAGTGGGTTTTATAAAACATTTGACGATCCTATTGAACTTGTCAGACTTCGAGCTTCTGCTACCTCCAGTGAGTTTCAGCCACGAAATGTTGGAAATGGGGAAGTATACGGGGCTGAATTTGAGTTCCGGAAGTCATTCAATTTCCTATCGGAGTCGTTAACCAATTTTGGGTTTAGCACGAATGTTACGGTTGTGAAATCCTTAATTGATATGACTGATGAGGAATACAATGCCCGCAAGAACAGGGAAAAAGAAGGACAAAATATTGATGACCAGCGACAAATGGCGGGCCAGGCTCCCTACATAATCAATGCAGGTCTTACCTATGATAATACTGATCTAAATATGGATGCCGGACTATTCTATAATCTAAAAGGAGAAACACTGGTATTGGTAGGAGGGGGAACATATCCTGATGTTTATTCCGAACACTTCCATAACCTCAAGTTCAATTTGAATAAAGCTTTTGGTCCTAGAAACCAATATTCACTGAGTGTAAATGTTTCTAATATCCTGAATGATCGAAGAGAAGAATTTTATGACGGATATAACACGGCTGACAAAATATATGAGGCCTATAGTCCTGCGAGAACTTACAGTGTAGGTTTCAAATATTCTTTCTGATACTTTTTGAATATCTCACATGCTAAATGTGAGGTGTGCTGATCACAGGGAGGTGCCGTTGATTCGGGGCCTCCTTTTTAT
>CAYNKF010000434.1:0-2132 GCA_964397705.1 uncultured Balneolaceae bacterium
CATTATCGCCACAAAAAACAAAGCGGTGGTCATGGCCAGTTCGCGGAAGTTTACTTACGCGTGGAGCCGTTGCCGGATAAAGAGTTTGAGTTCGGCAATGAAGTTGTCGGAGGGAATATCCCCAAGAACTTAATACCGGCAGTTGAAAAATTATACCGCATGATAATACCCACATGGTGAGGGAGCTGAAATACTCATTGATGTCAAAATCATTGTGGATGGCATCAGATATTTGGAACTGACTAAAAAACTGAAGGGCAAAAGGGACAAGAATGAAGTAGCCAAATGCTACGCCCAGCAGAAAAAAGAAAGTAATAAACGCACTATGGCCGATTGACTTCCATTTTTCTGATTTTTCCATGGCCGGCTCTATGAATGACCATAACTGATAAAAGAGAATAGGTGATCCAAGAATGCCTCCAAAGACGATCAATGTACCCCAATAGGTAAAGAATTGCCCGGGTAGTTTTCTACTTTGGATGGTGAGGTCGATGGCATCGATGCCGAGAAGCTGGTACACAAAAAAGTTAGACTGGGTAGGCCCCAGCATAACTTTTGATACAAGAAAATCACCAAAGAAAAAAGCGATTATCATACCTATACCAATCCCGCCAAGTCCCTTGATGAGTCGCCAGCGGAGCTCCTCGAGGTGATCAAGGAACGACATGTTGGCGGTGCGATCTTTAGGCTTTTTTGCTTGGGGTAAATCCCCGGTCATTATTTGTCGCTCTTCATTCATAAAGGGTATAGACAAATACTAAGCGGTTACAAAATCATAAAGTGGAAAAGCCTCGCATAGTTCGGAAACCTGTCCTCTTACTTCACTTATTACAGATTTATCTTTTGGATCCTGTAATACTTTATCGATTAGCTTAGCAATTGTTTTAAATTCGTCGGTACCAAACCCGCGGGTGGTCATAGCCGGTGATCCAATACGGATACCTGAAGTCACAAACGGGCTTTCAGTATCGAAGGGAACCATATTTTTATTGAGCGTGATGTTGGCTTTTTCGAGTGCTTCTTCAGCAACTTTCCCGGTAAGTCCTTTATTGCGTAAATCGACGAGGATAAGGTGGTTGTCAGTACCGTTGCTTACCAGGTTATAGTCCATCTCCATAAAAGCGTCTCCCATTGCTTTGGCATTCGCTTGTACCTTCTGTTGATACGATTTAAAATCATCTTGCTGTGCTTCTTTAAAGGAAACAGCTTTTGACGCTATTACATGCATAAGTGGGCCACCTTGTGTTCCCGGAAAAACGCCGGAATCGAGAATCTCACTCCATTTTTTTGTCCGTCCTGATTTTCGAGCCGTTACGCCAAGCGTATTTTCCCCATCTTCTCCGAGCAAAATCATTCCACCGCGGGGACCGCGTAATGTTTTGTGAGTAGTTGTGGTAACTACATGGCAATGGGGCAGGGGATTATTCAGTAAGCCTGCGGCGATAAGTCCGGCAGTGTGTGCCATATCCATCCACAGATATGCTCCAACTTCATCAGCAATTTCGCGAAATGCCTTGTAGTCAAAGTCACGAGGATAAGCTGAAGCACCGATCGAAATTAGCTTGGGCTGCACCTCTTTGGCTTTTTTACGAACTTCTTCCAGATCAATGCGCCCGGTCTCTTTATCAACACCATAGAACTCAGAGTTATACAGAATTCCGGAAAAGTTAACGGGAGATCCATGAGTCAGATGACCGCCGTGCGAAAGGTCAAGTCCGAGTAGGGTTTCACCGGGTTCCATAAAAGTGAGGTACACAGCAGCATTCGCCTGGGCGCCTGAGTGGGGTTGTACATTTACCCACGATGCTCCAAAAAGCTTTTTAGCCCGTTCTCGGGCAAGCTCTTCAACTTTATCCACCACTTCACAGCCGCCATAGTATCGTTTGCCGGGCAGTCCCTCGGCATATTTATTGGTCAACGTAGATCCCATTGCTTCCATCACGGCTCGTGAGGCAAAGTTTTCTGATGCAATGAGTTCTAAGTTATCATTTTGACGTTCTTTTTCTTCAGCTAAAAGTTGATAAATATCAGAATCTTGATCGGATAGAGATTGCATAAACGTTATTCTTTATCTGTTAGGTCGTGAATTTTATTAACGCGACGTTCGTGGCGGCCCCCGTCAAAATCGGTAC
>CAYNKF010000435.1:0-2132 GCA_964397705.1 uncultured Balneolaceae bacterium
CAACGTTGGCACAAGAATCATTCGAAAATGCTATTCGGCAGGGGGCACGTGATCCAGAGCTTTATTTTTTACTGGGTGAAGTATACAGGGGTCGCAATAAGTATTCGAAGTCGATTCTTTCTTATGAACGGGCGTTAACAACGGATGCTTCATTTGAAAAGGCCTATCAAAAAATAGTGCAGACAAGCCAGCAGCAGGGTTCGCTGGATAAACTCTGCGATCGCTGGTCAAGACGTTATAAAAATAATAGCGATAACAAGATGCTGCGGGAGTATTTGATATCGGCCTTGCATAAAGCCGATCGATTCGAAGAAGCAAAACAAATCATTAAAGAAGGATAAGTTACAGTGGTTAAAAACGTGTTGGTTTTACACTTATATGAGCTGTTTAAAGGTGTAATTGACGTATATATAACAAAGAGTGTGCCTTATCCTCCAAAAAACATAGCTTGATGCGTAGCCCTTTATTAAATATTTGTCTCATCATAATAGCATTTCTATTCATCTATATGGGATGCAGTGATGTTAATCCTGTGGCATCTACCGACTCTGTGCCGGCTATTAAATCGGTCATCCCTGCCAAGGCCCCTTATGGAGCTGTGGTCAGGATTGGGGTGACGGGTTTTGGCGAAGAGCTCGCTGCACAGGAGGTCTATTTCAATAATACGTTAGCCCAAATTGAAGCTCTGAGTGATACCTCTATACAGACCAAGGTACCGCTTGAAGCTACAACTGGTCCTGTAATGGTTATTACAAATAGTGGAGATACGCTTTCAGGACCTTCTTTTACCGTTGATAGTACCAAAAATCTTTTCTTCAATATCGATTCTATTGATCCCACAAAAGGCCGTGCCGGGGATGAAGTTCAGATTGTTGGGAATGGATTCAGTCCTAATCCTGAAATGAATACGGTATTGTTTAACGATGTAGAGACGCCGGTTACCTCTGCTAGTGATACTATGTTAGCAACCACTGTTTCTCCAGAAGTTGAAACCGGTCCGGTATCTGTGATTGTAAATCAAGATACCGCTGTCGGTCCTGTCTTTACTGTTGAAAAACTTAGAATCACGGGTATTTCTCCGGAATCAGGTCCCGTTGGTACTGCAGTAACGATTTCCGGGAGCGGATTTAGCAGTACAATTTCTGAAAACACCATCACTTTTGCTGGCGTAGAAGCTCCAATAGAAACAGCTTCGGAAACCGAGCTGGTAGGTATTGTTCCTGATGGAGCCGAAACGGGCCCCGTAGCGGTAACCGTTGGAGGTACAACTGTACAAGGCCCTGATTTTACAGTAGAAACAACTCAAAATCCTAAGAGTCTTCAGGTAATTACTGAAACGACAAACCCGCCTTCTGGTTTCGATGGATATCGTTTATCGGTAACTGGAAGAGATATTGTTTTTATCAATCCAAATGGTGAGAAAACGTTTAGTGATATTCTCTCGGACCAAGTGGATGTTGAGTTGACAAGTATTCCAGAAACTTGTACCGTTTCTGGCCAAAATCCCCGCACTGTTACTTTGGATAACCAGAGTAACACAACAGCATTTAGTATAGAATGTGCACTACCGGCACCGCAGATCAGTAGCTTGACCCCTCAATCAGGTTCTGTGGGAACACAAGTAACCATTGCTGGAGAAAACTTTAGTGCAACGGCTTCCGAAAACATTATAACATTTAATGGCACCGAAGCTCCTGTAAACAGTGCCAGCACAACTGAGCTTGTTACACAAGTCCCCGAAGGAGCTACTGACGGCCCAGTTGAGGTTACGGTAGATGGCAAAACAGGTACCGGACCTGACTTTGATGTAACGACTACCGGTTCACTTGATGTAGTGATTGCAACTCAAGGAGAAGACCAAGATTCGAATGGTTACTTAGTGTCAATTGATGGGGCAGAAGGAATACGGACAAGTATTAATGAAACTTATAACCAAACCGGACTGGAAGAAGGTACTCACCAAGTGGGTATTTCTGATATCGCTGATAATTGTTTCATTACCCAGGATCGCCCGAATCCGTATGATGTGTCGATTACAGCCGGCCAGACAACAACCACCAATGTTGATGTTCAGTGTGAGGCAAAAAATGAACCAACCATTGACAGTATTTCTCCCACATCAGGAACTACCA
>CAYNKF010000436.1:0-2118 GCA_964397705.1 uncultured Balneolaceae bacterium
CCGTCAGATTCAGCATAAATTGCTGTGTTTTAACCCGTATATCGTTCAAATTGGCATTGAAGAGGTATTAGTATTTTGATTGTATCCTCCGTTAAAGGAAAGGGTCAGTTTACGCTTTAAAAGAGAATAGCTGGCCCCGACATTGCCACCTATTGTGATGTTTTCTGAAGAGCTTGAATTATTCAATAGTAAATTAGCCATAGAATTTATTGCCAATCCACTGGGAAAGCTCAAGCTATAACTCGCAGAGGTTGAATAGGTATCAGAAGTACTTCCCATAGGAACAGCAGGTCCGTTGCCCTCAAAATCGAGATTAAAGTTAAAATAAGAGGCCGATAGTGAAATAGTGTGCGTGTTTTCATCTCTCTGAAGCGTAACCGAGGGCTGCAACATCAATGTGTGTGAAACCTGTTTCTGGTCGGGGGGAGCTGATTGTGAATTTGATACTGCTCCTGGATTCGTTGTAAAACTATTAACCAGCAAATTATAATTGCTACTAATAGTTATCATATTGGTAACCTGAACCTGTACATTCGCTCCAACACCTGTATTTCGCTGGGTCTGCAGACGGCTGTCGAGTAGATTATCGCGCCCAAAGGTAAGGTTACTTTGAACTGACACCTTGTTATCAAATAGTTGTACAGCGGGGGCAAATCGTATTCTCTCTTTATCATCCTGTATACGTCCGATTCCCAACGACCTAAAACCGGGTTGTATGCGCTCATATCCTAATTCAAAGCCAAATTGATCTAATTGTACATTCGCCGATGCCTGCCCCGCGTAGTTAACCCTTGAACTTTTACGAGCCTGCATAATATTCGATAAGAAGTTTGGAAGTCCAATATCAGAAATAGGTACATTTACACTGTTAACATCGCGGGTATAAGCTGAAAATGTGATTTGGCTTTCAAGGCGAAGAGCTCCCTCAAAAAGTGATACCGTGGCATCAGGTGTAACCGTCAGGTTTTCTTTTGGTGTAATACCTGTTGGAGTTTCCAGTGAGCCTGATTTATCGAGTTCATAATGACTACTTAAGTAAAAATGGTTATCACCGTCACCATCGTATCCAATTTTCCCGGCCATCGCCCATCGTTCAAATGAAGGTTCACGGAATTCATCTCGAGAACTGTTGTTGGGAATAGCTTTCTTTGATCGACCTCCTGATAGCTCGACATTCCAATTGCCGGGATTAAATTTTAAATAGCCGCCGCGGATAGTTGCACCACTGAGTCCGTACTTCGAAAAGCTTGGGTTTACATCGCCCGCTTGAATGGTAATCCACTTCCACTGGGCATCGAAACTTATATTATTCATATTTTGGCGAAATTCAGACTGATCCGTTGAGTAGAGCATATTTAAGCCTGAACTGAAACCAAATAAAGAAAAGTCAAGGTTGGCCGTAGATTGCAAACTGGCCGGAGCCCTCCGATTTGCTATGCCTGAAGCGGTATAGGTATTGGCAGAAATACTAATGCTACCCGAGGCGGTAAAAGGGCGAATATTGGAGTCCTCGATAACGGGATCTGTCTGGCCTAAAGCCAAGAAGGGTATGCTTACAAATAATAAAACCCCTGCAACTAATTTTGTTTTAAGCTGTAGTGAAATAATAGCTCTACTTTAGATAATATTCCCCGTTCATTAATAAATACGAGAAAAATTTTAAAAGTGGCTCAAATTAATTGATAATTTTTTGTTTTAGTTGTTTCCAAATTTTGGACCAACTTCTTTAAAAGCTTTTTTACAGATCCTCTCTTAAAAAAAGATTATAAAATTCTCTCGTTTTATTAATTCAAATAATTGCCATATACCATATTATATGTTAAAATTTAGAAAATTCATCGCGTTGGTTTCCGACTGTTTTAAGTGAAAAAAATATCATCTATTTAAGAAAGAGATTTATGTCATCATCTACTGAGGTCACTGAATTACTAGTGCAGTTAAAACAAGGTAAGGATGGGATTTATGACAAAATCTATCCTTTAATTTATAAAGAGCTGCGAAAGCTTGCTCATTCTCATATGGCTAAGCAATCATATAGTCATACCCTTTCTGAAACTGAATTAGTGCACGAGACATATTTAAAAATGGTCGATCAGTCCGAAATTGACTTTACTGATC
>CAYNKF010000437.1:0-2116 GCA_964397705.1 uncultured Balneolaceae bacterium
TGCAATAAGTACTTCGCTACCCTCCCAAATCGAAGGTTCTCCATTAACTTCTGTCTCAATTTTAACTTTTTCACCTGAAATTTCAGATAGTTTTTTTACACTCGCGGAAAGTTCAAAGTTAACACCCTCATCTGCTAAATAGTCTTGGAGCATAGCGGCTAACTGATCATCATCATTGGAAAGAATACGCGGAAGCATATCAAAAACCGTAACCTGAGTCCCCAGCCGTTGGAATGCCTGCGCCATCTCAATACCAATAGGGCCGGCTCCAATAATCGCCAGGCTTTCAGGCTGTTCTTTAAGTTCAAAAATCGTCTCATTGGTATGGTACGATATCTTATGAACCCCTTCGATAGGAGGTAGCTTCGTTTTACTGCCCGTTGCTATAATAATATACCGCGAAGATACCCTTCTGTTTTCCTCATCCTTAACAATACGTATTGTATGGTCGTCAATAAATAATGCCTCACCGAACTCAATATCCACACCCATTCGGCGATAGATATCTGGATCATCTGCTTCCTCATAAACCTCTTCCCGCTTGGATCTGATATGCTCCATCACAGTCGAAAAGTCTAACCCCCTCGATTTGCGATAGCCGAACTTTTCGGCTTCTCTTACGTTTTGCGCTACTTTCGAAAGATGCAGTAATGTTTTACTTGGAATGCAACCGTGCCATGTGCAATCACCCCCAAGTTTGTCGGCTTCCACCATTAAGGTTTTAGCCCCAAAGTTTGCACCCATACCTGCTGCAGTAAGCCCACCGGCTCCACCGCCAATTACAAGTAAATCATAATCGTACTTCATACATTACTGTTTTTTTTCGTTTACCTTTTAAGCCATTGATAGGAATAGTAAAGTACATGCACAAATAAAAGATATCTTATTAGAGCATCTTCTTACGAATTACTTTTCCTAAGATTTAGTTTTACATTTCTCCAACAACTAAAATCGTAAGAAGCAAGATGCTGTACACATCAAAACTACTAATACCCTCTATCCATTGATAGGCGTTTTTAATATTGCTTATTTAGCTATGCCAGTCACGGTAATATAAAATTTAATCACACTAAACAATGAGTGACACTTACTACGATCCCAAAGATTTAAAAAAGTTTGAAGATGTTGGTGAATTTGGTCCTGAGTTAGCGAAAAAATTTTTTGATTACTATGGGGCTGTCTTTGAAGAGGGAGCACTAAGTGCCCGCGAAAAGGCACTGATCGCATTGGCAGTATCTCATACCGTACAATGTCCCTACTGTATTGACGCCTATACGACCGAAAGCCTAGAAAAAGGAGCAAGCGAAGAACAGATGATGGAGGCGGTTCATGTAGCTTCCGCTATCCGCGGCGGATCATCACTTGTACACGGTGTGCAGATGATGAACAAAACCAAAGACCTGAGCATGTAATGCTCTACAGAACCAATATTTGTATTTAAGTCCAAATACTTTTAGAGCATACTTTACACTTATGATTAAATCGCTTAAAACACTTAGCCACGATCTTTCCGATCCTGCTTATCAGTTAGATGTGTTAAATAACTACTCAGAATCACTGCGGCAGCAACCCAAATTTAAAGATAAGCTCGAAGATATTGACCTCTTTCCGCTTCGCCCCACCGGTATAGAAATTTTTCAGATGAACGTTGGCTACATGTGCAATATGACCTGCAAACACTGTCATGTAGATGCGGGGCCGGATCGTGACGAGGTCATGACCAGAGAAACCCTTGAACACTGTTTAGAAGCTTTGCGACACTCCGATATTAAGACCGTAGATTTAACGGGGGGTGCCCCGGAGATGAATCCCCATTTTAGATGGTTTGTCAAACAGGCTTCAGATCTTGGCAAGAAAATCATCGTACGATCGAACCTTACCATCCTCACCACCGCTCCCAAATATCAGGAATTACCTGAATTTTTTGCTGAACATAGCGTTGAGGTTACTTGTTCTCTGCCTTTTTATAATAAGTCCCGAACCGACAGACAGCGTGGAGAAGGTACCTACGATCGCTCTATCGAAGCATTAAAAAAACTCAATAGAATCGGTTACGGCAAAAAGGATTCTGGACTGGAGCTGAACTTGGTTTATAATCCTACCGGTGCTTTCTTAC
>CAYNKF010000438.1:0-2115 GCA_964397705.1 uncultured Balneolaceae bacterium
TTAGCCGGTTTTAATCATAACATTCCCTTTTCAGTTGTGCGTCGCTGGCTGGCTTAACAATTACAGGAGCAATCTACCGGCGGAGGACGTATTGGTCGCGGAGTTACCTTCAGTTCACTTATGCCAATGCGTAGTATCCCGTATGATGTTATTGGCATGATTGGGATGAACGAAGGAGCTTTTCCACGTTCGATAATTCCCATTGAGTTTGATCTGATGCACCTTGATACGCAGATTGGAGATCCGATACAATCGGAACAGGATCGTTATCTGTTTCTGGAAAATCTACTTTCCGCCCGAAAGGCAATTTACTTCAGCTATGTGGGACAGAGTAATCGTCAGGATACCGATTTTCCGCCATCTGTAGTACTTCGGGAGTTTATCGATCATTTGGAAGAATATTATGGTATGTCACCAGATGATCTTATTACAAAGCATCGTTTGCAGTCATTTAGTCCAGCCTATTTCAAAGAGGATGCATACTTTAGCTATTCCCAAATCCGCAAAAATATCAGTGAGCGGATAGAATCATCGGATAAACATAATAGTGACTTTTTTGCCCATGCCTTACCCGAACCCGAAGGGGATTGGAAGCAGCTTTCAATCTCTGATTTAATTTCATTCTTCCAGCATCCGGCTAAGTATTTGCTGCGAAATCGACTGGGCATATACCTTCGTGACGAAGATGTCTTGACCGATGAGCGTGAGCCTTTTGAGTTAGATAATCTTTCGGGTTACCACGTAAAACAGGAGTTACTGGATCGTTTTCTGAAAGAGCAATCACTTGAAGAGTATCGCGGGGTAATGCAATCGCGAGATATTTTGCCCGAGGGGTGTACTGGAGAGCAGGAATATCAGAAAAAGGCTCAAGAGGTGCGGGCATTTGGTGAAGAGATACAACTTCGTCTTCAGGACCAACCATTGGATGATATTGAGGTTGATATTGAAATAAATGAATTTCGAATTTTGGGGAAGCTGGAGAATATCTATAAAGGGGCACAAATGGACTATCGTTTTGGAAAGGCAAAAGCTAAATACCGTATCGCTTTTTGGATTCGCCACATACTTTTTCAGCTAACTAAGGCCGATGGCCATTCTGGCCACAGTAAATATTTCAGCTGGGATAACGGTTCTTTGGAGGAAATACGTCTGACTGCTTTTGAAGAGTCCCAAACGGTACTTAAAGATCTATTGAACTTATATAGCCAAGGGTTAGTAAAGCCGATTAAATGGTATTGCAAATCGTCTTATGCATTTTCTGAAACAGTTTATGAAGAGGGGAAGGCTATTGAGGAAGGGATCAAGAGTGCAGAAAAGGTGTGGGATCCCAGCTGGGACGGTGCAAGTGCTGAAAAAGACGATGCCTACTACAAGTTGGCTACGGATGGGAAAGATCCTTTTAATGAAGAATTTACTGAGACGGCCCAAAAAGTATGGGCCCCGTTTTTTAAGCTTTTAGGTCAGCAGGAAGGATAAAATGGAAGAAATGAAGCTTTTAGAACCTTTTGATATAGATTTATCTGGAATCAACCTTGTGGAGGCCAGTGCAGGAACGGGTAAAACGTATAATATTACCTCGTTGTATATACGTGCGCTTATTGAGCAGGATATAACAGTGGGAAAAATATTGGTTGTCACCTATACCGAAGCTGCTACCAAAGAGCTTAAGGATCGCCTGCTTAGTCGTATTCAGGAGTCGATTGAGGTTTTAAAGTCGGGTCGTGTAACGAAAAAATCCGATGATTTTCTAGAGAATTTACTTGATGAGGTTGATCAACCCCAAAAAGCAGTTGTAAAACTTCGGAATGCCGTTCGTATGTTTGATGAGGCTTCTATTTACACCATTCACGGATTTTGTTATCAGGCGCTGCAGGAACAGGCCTTTGAGAGTCGCGCAATGTACGATGCCGAGATGATTGGCGACGATGAGGAGTTGGTACAGGAAGCTGTGGATGACTACTGGCGAAGCTGGGTAGCACAGGTTTCTGCCAATCCGATAAAACAGCCATTGTTAAAGTTGCTGATGGATCAGGGAAATAATCCTGATTCGCTGGCCGATGAGCTTAAAAATGCTATCGGAAAACCATACCTGAAAGTTTTGCCTGAGAAGGGTCA
>CAYNKF010000439.1:0-2080 GCA_964397705.1 uncultured Balneolaceae bacterium
CCGTTACCGGGCCCGCTCCTGGCTCAATGTCACCGTCCAGCCGGAATTGTCCGACTGGCGCCGGCGCGCGGAGCTGTCATTGCCCTCCCAGAGCAATCCGCGCACCCGTGAACTGGCTCGGCAGATGCGCGAGTCAGCTGGCAGCGACAGTGAGTTCGTGGCCTCGGTGCTGGCCCTGTTCAACCGCGAAAACTTTCACTACACCCTGCAGCCGCCCCTGCTGGGCGACAATGCGATGGACCAGTTCCTTTTCGATACCCGGCGGGGCTTCTGTGAACATTATGCCCATGCCTTTTTTGATCATTTCGATGTTGATGCGGTAACCCTGAATCCCCTAATGGGCTTCGAAACACTAAATCCATTTTTAAATACCCCCTCTAAAGGCATTTACGTTCTGACGTTGACTTCGAACCCCGGAGCCGAAGATATCCTGCTAAAACAATTAGCGAGTGGAGAAACTATTTCACGCTATATAGCAAAAGAACTGAATGGAAAACAAGAGAATAGTAAAACGTCAATCGGAATGGTTGTTGGAGCAACCAAAACAAAAAAGCTAAAACCCGTTATCAACGAATTTCCCAAATCACCGCTGCTTATTCCGGGAGTAGGCAAACAGGGTGGCTCGATCAAAGCACTCAACAAATCATTAGAACAACATACGGGTATTCCCCTTATCAACTCCAGCCGAAGTATTATTTATGCGGGTGAGAATGCCAAAAATTGGAACCAGTATGTGGCTGAATCTACAAAGAAATTAAAAACGAGACTAGCTCCTATTACAGAACGTTATGTCTAAAGTACAGAAAAAAACAGTTATTGTATTTACAGATGGTGCTTGTAGTGGAAATCCGGGTCCGGGAGGATGGGGAGTGCTTCTACAGTGGAATGGCGAAGAGAAAGAACTAACGGGCGGTGCTAAAGATACGACCAATAATCGCATGGAAATGCGCGCCGTAATTGAGGGCCTGAATGCTCTAAACCAACCATGCCATGTTAAAATTCACAGCGACAGTGCCCTGATCGTTAATGCTTTCAAACAGGGATGGATCGATGGCTGGCTTAAGCGCGGGTGGAAAAAAGCCAACAAGAAACCAGTTGAAAATCAAGATTTATGGGAGGAAATGCTCACGGCTATGCAACCACACGATGTTGAGTGGATAAAAGTTAAAGGGCATTCCGATAATGAGCGAAATAACCGAGTAGATGCATTGGCTGTAGAAGCCTCAAAGCGATTTCAATAATAGGATTATTCTGAAATTGTTTCAAAATCTATCAATTGAAATAAGATATTTTGATCCTGAAATACACCCAGGATAACACAAAATATTTATTCCTATTTCATTTTTTCTAATGCCTTTAAATTTGCAAAAGGCTTCATCTTCATATCCGAATACATTTGACGCTCGGCCATCATATATCCCGTAATGGCAATCATGGCAGCATTATCAGTACAATAAGCTAATTTGGGGATATGTAATTTACATCCTGTTTCTTTAGCTAATTTATTTGCTTTTGTTCGCAGCATGGAATTAGCTGATACTCCTCCCGCCAAAACGATAGAATTTACCCCAGTATGTTCAATCGCATTACGAAGTTTCTTTACCAACACCTCAGTAATGGCATGTGAGACACTGGCACAAATATCATCCAGATGATCTTCTAAAAATCGTTCTTGATTTTCTTGGTCTTCCAAAAAATATTTTACTGATGTCTTTAATCCCGAAAAGCTGAACTCAAAATTATTATCCAGCATCGCCTGCGGGAAATCATGAAAGTTAGAATCACCATGCTGTGATCGTTCATCAATAACCGGTCCGGCGGGATAAGGTAACCCCAAAATCTTTCCGATCTTATCATAAGCTTCGCCGGCGGCATCGTCACGGGTTTGGCCCAATAGTTCATGTTCAAATGGTGCCGAAACATGGACAAGTTGCGTGTGTCCCCCTGATACAGTGAGGGATACAAATGGATAATCTGGCTGCTCGTCAATAAAATTCGCATAGATATGTGCATCCATATGATTAACTCCAACAAGTGGAATATTTCGAGAAAGACATAACCCTTTGGAAAAACAGAGTCC
>CAYNKF010000440.1:0-2076 GCA_964397705.1 uncultured Balneolaceae bacterium
AAGTTTACCAGCTATCGCCTTGGCATCAAACGCATGGTGCCTGTTGTGCGATTGGTGATTTGGACGTTTGCCATATATATCATAATTGCGGGTATTATTAATCCTCCCTTGAGTACAATAATTACGGTACTGGCATCGGTAGGTATAGCCGTAGGATTTGCTGCTCAAGACATTCTGAAAAATATCTTCGGGGGTTTTATCATTATTATGGATCGGCCATTCCAGGTGGGCGACAAAATTCAGGTTGCTGAACATTATGGTGAAGTACTTTCGATTGGATTGCGATCCAGCCGAATTGTTACTCCCGATGATTCAGTGGTGACGATTCCCAACAGTGAATTGATGAACAAGGCGGTATCAAATTCGAATTCCAGTGCTTTGGATTGTCAGGTGGTGGCAGAAATATTCTTGCCGATGGATGTAGATGTAGATACAGTTAAGCGCATTGCTTATCGCGCTGCTGTTTCATCCCGGTATATATATTTACAAAAGCCGATAGCAATTATTGCATTGAATGAAGTACATGAAGAAAATTTTGTGCTCAAGCTTCGGGTAAAAGCGTATGTTCTTGACATCAGGTATGAATTTCCTTTTAAAAGTGATATGACAGAATTGATTTTGAGTGAACTAAAACAACGCGATATGCTTCCCAAACAGAAGTATATTGATAAGTCCTAAATCCTGTAACCTAAATTATTGATAAATATGAAATTTACTTTAACTAAAGTGTTAGTACTGCTGACAATTGCCGGTTTTCTGGCAAGCTGCCAGGGTATGGAAAGTAATGAAAAGATGTCGATTGATGACCGTTTGGACCAATATACCGAATTTACGCTAACGGCGGATGTATCATCACTTAGCGATAATCAGAAAGAAATCATTAAGTTGCTTATTGATGCCGGAAAGGCAATGGATGAAGTCTTTTGGGAGGAAGCTTATGGTAATAAGCAAACGCTACTGAATAATATTTCTGAGAAAGAACAGGAGTTTGCACACATAAATTATGGTCCCTGGGATCGGTTAAATGGCAATGAACCGTTTATTGATGATGTTGGTCCCAAACCCGAAGGCGCCAATTTTTATCCGCCTGATATGACCAAAGAGGAATTCGAAAGTTGGGATTCTGAAACCAAAGATGATCTCTATACGCTGGTACGGCGGACCGAGGATGGAGATTTGACAACAATTCCTTTCCACGAGGCTTTTGCCAAACAGCACAAGCTGGCTGCAGATAAGTTGAAGGATGCGGCTGAGCTGGCCGAAGATGAGGGACTGAAGAAGTATCTCAATCTCCGTGCTGAAGCGCTCCTTACCGATGATTACCAAGAGAGTGACAGAGCGTGGTTGGATATGAAAGACAATACAATTGAAGTGGTAATCGGCCCTATTGAGACGTACGAAGATCAACTTTTTGGCTATAAAGCGGCTCACGAAACCTTCGTGCTGATTAAAGATAAGGAGTGGAGTAATCGTCTGTCAAAATATGCTGAAGTTCTTCCTGAACTCCAGGAGGGGTTACCCGTTGCCGAAGAATACAAACAGGAGACGCCCGGTCGGGATTCTGACCTCAATGCCTATGATGCTGTTTACTATGCAGGGGATGCGAATGCGGGTTCAAAAACCATAGCCATAAATTTGCCTAATGACGAAGAAGTTCAGTTGGAGAAGGGAACCCGTCGTCTGCAATTGAAAAATGCAATGCGGGCAAAATATGACAAAATCTTGGTACCTATCTCTGAGGTCCTTATTGCTGAGGATCAGCGGCAATACCTGACTTTCGATGCGTTTTTTGGGAATACGATGTTCCATGAAGTAGCGCACGGACTTGGGATCAAAAATACCATTAATGACAAAGGTACAGTTCGGGAGGCGCTCAAAGAACATGCATCAGCGCTGGAGGAAGGCAAGGCCGATGTGTTAGGATTGTATATGGTTTCAGAGCTACGCGAGGATGGCCTGGTCGATGAGGGAACTATTGAAAATAACTATGTAACTTTTATGGCCAGTATTTTTCGTTCCATAAGATTTGGATCATCCAGTGCCCATGGCAAGGCAAATCTTATTCGGTTCAATTAC
>CAYNKF010000441.1:0-2061 GCA_964397705.1 uncultured Balneolaceae bacterium
CGGGATGTGTAGGAGACATTGCGTTCCAGAAATTGATAGATATCTGACAAGGTGGTTCGCCGCTCCTGTAGGGCTTTAGCAAAAAAATACGGAAAGATATGATGCTTTTTATCTTCTCCCTCGTCTGACATATATAAACGAGATGGATTATTCAGCTGCGATCCCAGCAATACTGAACTATTGGGATTTTTTGAAAGTAACGGTGAAACATTTCTTTCAATTATACTTTGCATTTCATTTGATGAGAAGGATTTATCACTGTTTTCACTTGTAAAATCAATATCACCTAAGACTAGTGTTTGTTTGGATGAAATATCGCCTATTCGACTAAATATATCTGATACTGCAATCATAGAATCAGACGGATTTTCTGGAGACACCGTTAAAAATTGTAACTCCTGCTTTTCCTTATCTATGGTGCCATATCCGCTAATATATATAAACAGTTCGGTGCTGTCATTTGCTGTTGACCGCATAGATGAAATGAGCGTATTAAGGCTGTCACTGCTATTTATATCCGCTAATTGATGGATATTATTTTTTGAGTACCCCAAAGCATTTTGCAGATACGTACGCATCAATCTTCCATCTCGCAGAGCGTAATTGCGTTCTCCAAGCGTATCGGCATAGTTTTGGTTGATGAGCAATAATGCCTTGGCATTGGAATTTTGATCTCGCAATAATGGAATATTACTTTCGACATCAATCTCACCGAAAGGCACTCGGGGAACGGTTACAACCTGATCTTCGACCTCATAATCCTCTGAACGCCAAATAATACTGGCGTCCGACTTTCTTATGTACGTTTCGGATATCCCATACATGACCTGATACCAGTCATCGTTGATACTGTTAATTCTAAGCTGACTCCCTTCAACAAGATCTGCAAGTACATTATCGGCATTTTCTTGTGGACTATTGCGCAGTGCCGTAAGTTGCTCATTAACGACAGCATAGGGTTGCAAAATAGAATCTATAGCATACTTATAACGATACAGTGAATCTGCAAAGAGCACTTCAACCGTAGCGTTTCCGACATCTTGTCCTGACAGTCGCAAATTATTCAGTACATTTCCAATCGGGATGGTAAGCATGCCATCGGGAATATCCTGATTGCTATCTTCAAAAATGATTAAATCATTATAGAGCATATAAACTGATGCAGACGTATCAATCTTGGCATCAGATTTAACAGAATCAACTTCTGTCGTTGTACCGGTAGCTCGCTTGTAGCGCTCCTCTCCCGTTGGACGCGGTTCGCCTACGGGTTTCATATTTAAAAAACCCGATGCAAGCATTAAAGCACTTACTCCGTTTAGGGTCCACCTTTTTGTTGATGAGGAATGGCTGCCAAAATCGGCAATATTCGCCAAATAAAAAGCCATTGCGGCCCCTCCAACCCCCAATGCCAAGGTCCCCGGCCGCAACCGATAATCTTGGATATTCCTCTGCATTAAGACGCGCTGGGTATATTCATATTCGGTCTCGGAGAAAAGTGCCAACGACAAGACAGGGTTTTCAGGGGTTACCTTTTCAGTTTGTTGTAAGAAGTAGTTCTCTTCTACTACCTCATAATCAGTTCGATCAGTTGATTCTTTCTCCTTAACGGTCCATCGAGCACTAGTACAGGATCCCAAAAAGGAAAGTAGAATTATTGCAAATAGTATGTAGTGAAATGTTTTCAACAATCTTTACAATGAAATTGTGGCTCCTATGCCAAATACCTGCCGGAATTTAAATGCATTTTCTGATCCGGGATGCGAAAGCCAAAGAGGCATATCGTAACGCAAAACTAACCCACGCGATTTACCAAGATAATCAGGAATATCCACTGATAACAAAACCCCGACCCCGGCATCAGATAACACATTACTTTCCTCAATACTCGTTAATCCAAGTGATGTTCCGGTATCCCAGAACAAATATGAGCGGAGATCCATAAGGCCACCAATCACAGGAATTTCTTTCAGTTTGTTATCTAAAGGATTTGGGTAGCTCAATTCAAGATTAAGGGCTGATATGGAGGTGTAAAGCGGCGCATTTCCATCATTTAATGTTTGA
>CAYNKF010000442.1:0-2054 GCA_964397705.1 uncultured Balneolaceae bacterium
GCCGAGGCAACGGTTCTTGTACCCAATACATTAACCCTAATGGCCTCTTCCGGGAATGACTCCATCATCGGAACGTGCTTGTATGCTGCTGCATGAAATATTACATCCGGATTAAATCTCTTTAAAACTTTATCAATCTTTTGGTCATCTGTAACACAAGCCACACAGGGTATTATTTCTTTGTCTTGTGAATTACATTCATTTTGTAGCTTAAAAAGCTCCGTTTCATCAATATCAAGAGCGATAAGTTTGTGGGGACTTAAATTTGCACATTGCCTAATTAATTCACTACCTATAGAACCACCCGCTCCCGTTACCAGCACTTTCTTGCCGGAAATACTTTTCTTTAAGTTATCCATATTAATATTTATGGGCTCTCTTCCAAGTACATCCTCAATTTTAATATTACGAATATTCTTGATACTCACCGGATCATCAGAAAGCGAATGGAAAGCAGGCAAAATCTTTATATTCAGCTCCGGACGAATCTTTTTAAGCTTATTAATGATCTCCTTTAAATCCTTCTTAGGATATTCAGGGTAGGCAACGATGAGCTGATCTACCGGATGATTTTCAACATATTTTACCATTTCTTCTGGGCCACCAAGCACTCTCACTCCATGCATATAAAGCCCTTTTACCACTCTATCATCAAACAACGCAAGTACTTTAGATTTCAACTTTTCGTTCTTAATTATGTCGCGAAGTATCTGTTCCCCTTCATTCTCAGCGCCAAAAATGATGGTACGAGAACTGTTTTTATTTTTCGTGCCCAGAAGCTCAAATACCAAACGTTTACTAATTCTAAAACCAGAGATGAACAGAATAGCGTAAACCGACATCAAGACTGTGAAAATATAGTCGTGGGTTCCCACCACTTCAAACATTGTATTGGATATCACTTGTGACAGAATTGTGCCAACTACTACAGCCACAACAATTTTAAAAAATTCAATTATGCTAGTATGCCTCCACGTTGACATATACATCCTTAAAACTGCCAGTATTGCAATTGTTGAAGCTGCGTTAATTACGGAGAGTGTATACGGAAATGCCTCAATACTAGATGTGAGAGGTGAAAGAGTGAGATAAGCCAGTAATGCAGAAAGAAGTAAAAAGAGCGTATCACCCACTAAAAAGAATACACTTCGGGTATATGTATTGATATACTTTGATAATGTTGAATCGTTATTATTAAAATCAAACCCCATTCTACCCTCTTTGATTATTCACTTTTCTAACAGTATGGTACCGAATGCATAGATGAATTATCTTGGTAACCCTTTGGTAGTACTACATCAGTTACCCCTTATAAATTCCATTAATATTTAATATGAGTTTCTATAATGATCTAATAATATTAATAGAATTTACCTAAATATTAATGAAATCTTGATTAAAATTAATTAATAGATTTTAGACTAAGGGCTTCTATTAACACTATTTTTTATGATCTGTATAATGATGTGCTGTTAAATGAATCCCTGAGCTACCAAATAATTTTTTTATTTTTCCAAACAGTCTCTAATAGTCGCAACAACTCTCCTTTTTTCTTTTCCCGTGAGACTGCTTCCCGAAGGCAGGCAAAGCCCATACTCAAACAGCGCATCAGATACCCCATTCCCGTAATATGGGTCCCCTTCATACAGAGGCTGCAGATGCATCGGCTTCCAGAGCGGCCGGCTTTCAATATTCTCCTCTTCCAGTGCCAGGCGGATGTCCTCCCTGCTTACCCCTCCTGTCTCTTCAGGATTTACCAGTACCATCGTTAACCAGCGGTTACTTTTATAGTTCTCTGGCTCTTTTAAGAAGTAAAGACCGCTTCCTGTTGAATGTTGAACGTTGAATGTTGAATGTTGACCTGTAGCACGGTCGTCCGTCTTCGGTCGTCCGCCTGCCTTATCCTGCAACCATTCCCCGTCCAACTCCCTAAAATAAAACTCATGATTCGCTCGCCTCGCCTCTACCCTCTCCTCCAGCACTTTCATCTGTCCACGCCCGATACCGGCCACGATATTGCTCATTCGGTAGTTATAGCCTAGCTCCGAGTGCTG
>CAYNKF010000443.1:0-2052 GCA_964397705.1 uncultured Balneolaceae bacterium
AAGATAATTTAATTTTAGCAGTAACAGCTAATTACTCTGAGCGTTCGGCAACATTGAATAATGTCGAGTTTCGAGCCATTAATTTACAACAGCGCTCTATAGCAAGTAAGCAGTTTTCGGGTGCTTTAGGTTTGAACGATGCAATTGAACTCAGGTTAGTTCGTAATATCGGAAACAGCTACATGCTAAAAGGTGCAAATAAAAACATCTCTATAAGAGCCAATTTTTAGTTTCCTATTAAGAAATAAGAAAGCCTGACAGAGAATAAACCTGTCAGGCTTTTTAAAATTTTAATAGAAAGTTACGTTAGGCTTTAGCCCCTGACTTTGATTTCTCATCGTCAGAGTCATTATCATCCTGGGCAGCTTTTATCTCATCATCGCTGGTTTCCACATCAGTTGTTTCACCGGTGTCTGACCAGTCGAATACGAGCCCGTCACGAGACTTATTCATCTTGATCTTGATTTCAGCTCCTTCCTCGTGTTCAGTTTCCAATAACTCTTCAGCCAGCGGTTCCTCAACATATTTCTGGATAGCACGCTTGAGCGGTCGGGCACCGTACTTCTGGTCGAATCCTTTATCACTTAAGAAATCTTTGGCCCCTTTGGTAACCTCAACTTCATACCCGAGATCGTGGATGCGCTGAAAGAGATCATCAGAAAGAATATCAATAATCTGGAAGATATCTTCTTTTTCAAGAGCACGGAACGTAATGACATCATCAATACGGTTCAGGAACTCAGGGTTAAATACTTTCTTAAGCGCATCCTGAATGGTCGATTTCATTTTCTCGTAGTCAAAGCTTTTTGCTCCGCTTGAGAATCCAATACCTTCACCGAGGCTACGAATGTCACGTGCCCCGATGTTAGAGGTCATAATAATAATGGTATTTCTGAAATCAACTTTTCGTCCCAAGCTGTCTGTAAGAATTCCGTCATCCAGAACTTGGAGCAGAATGTTAAAGACATCGGGATGTGCTTTTTCAATCTCATCCAAGAGAATAACACTGTAAGGTTTTCGGCGTACTTTTTCTGTTAGCTGTCCGCCTTCTTCGTATCCAACATATCCCGGAGGTGCACCAACAAGTCTGGAGACTGAAAACTTTTCCATGTACTCACTCATATCGACGCGAATAAGTGCATCTTCTTTATCGAAAAGATACTGAGAAAGCACTTTGGCCATTTCGGTTTTACCGACGCCTGTCGGGCCAAGAAAAATAAATGAACCGATCGGACGATTAGGATCTTTGAGGCCGGCGCGTGTGCGTTTGATTGCCTTAGTGAGCTTGACGATAGCTTCGTTTTGACCGATGACCTGCTTTGAAAGCTCTTCCTTCATCTTAACCAGCTTTTTGCTTTCGCTCTGGTTAATCTTGCTTACAGGTACACCACTCATCATGCCAACTACATGGGCTACGTCTTCTTCCTCAACATCGTATACAATTTCTTCGGATTCTTTTTCCCACTCCTTCTGCGCTTGCTCAAGTTCTTCGGTGAGACGCTTTTCTTTATCGCGCAAACGTGCAGCTTCCTCAAAGCGCTGCTTTTTGACCATACCATTTTTCTCATTACTGGTTTTCTCAATTTCTTCTTCGAGGTCAATGATGTGTTGTGGCACGTGAATGTTTGACAAATGCACGCGAGCGCCGGCTTCGTCAAGGGCATCAATAGCCTTGTCCGGCAGAAAGTGATCAGTTACATACCGGTCGGTAAGTTTCACGCAGGCTTCGATAGCCTCATCAGAATAGCGTACGCTGTGATGCTCTTCGTACTTATCCTTAATTTGGGAAAGTATTTCAGTGGTTTCTTCAGGTGTAGTGGGATCAACCATTATCTTCTGGAAGCGACGTTCAAGAGCGCCATCCTTTTCAATATGCTGTCGATATTCATTAAGTGTAGTAGCTCCAATCGCCTGGACTTCACCGCGTGCAAGCGCGGGCTTCAGCATATTTGAAGCATCAAGTGAGCCGCTTGCACCACCGGCCCCAACGATAGTATGGAGCTCATCAATAAAGAGAATAACGTTTTGGGTTTTCTCCAGCTCACCCATTAC
>CAYNKF010000444.1:0-2052 GCA_964397705.1 uncultured Balneolaceae bacterium
ATGTCATCGACCGTTTCCCAGATCGACGGATCGATTCGTCCGGTGTCACTGGAGGTGACGAGCAAACAAGGGCGAATGATCGGTTCCGACGCCTGTCGTACCGCCTGTAGCTCCTCGTGATATTGTTCGAGTGCTTGTTCGTCGACGATACAGAGCGCAAAGTCGGGTTCTAGCGGAACCGAGTCAGTAACCGAAAGGCGGTACTCGGGCCGTAATTCGGTCGCCAGCATTCGCCGATTGGTCTCGCGGCCGAAACAGAGCAACACTTCCTCATCCGATTCTGACTGACCGACCCGTTCAGTGGGTTGCGACTGTCTCGACATCAGCGTGCCCACCCAGGTATCATGGTCGGAATCAAGGCTCTGTGGCCGAGTCACCAGTCCATTCTGGCGTCCCTGAGAGGATCCCTCGAAGTTGTTTCAACGGATCTCCTACTTCGAGACCGTTCTCCGTTATCTCGAGCTCGCGGAGCGACCGCTCGAAGTCGCTCGTGCGCTTTTTAAGGACGCCAGTCACCTTGCGCATCTCGCCCTCGTATTCGATATGGCGGAGGAAGAGGATGTTATCCGCCAGATAGCTCACGCCAGATTCAGTCGCGCTGAATTCTTCCATCGTGGTACTCGACTCGTCCACGAGGACCACGGTCACCCCCATGTTTGTGAGATACCGGCACAGCGCGTGGATTTTGCGCGTCAGGTCTTGCTGGTCTCCCTGAATGGAGATCTGATACCCGCTGATCCCGTCGAGCATGACGACGTCGGCCCCTTCGCCTTCCACCTCTTGGCGGACTGCCTGTGCGAACTGCTGTGGCGACATATTCAGGGGCTCCATCTCTTCGATGGCCAGCGTTCCCCGCTTTTCCATCTCCCGAACTGGTATCTCGATCGCCTCCGATCGAGTTCGAAGCGTCGGCGCACTTTCCTCAAAGAGGTACATGAGCGACCGCTCGCCTCGATCAGCCGCTTGCTTCATGAAGTGAGTGCCGAGCGTTGTCTTTCCCGCACCGGTGGGCCCGCTAATAACGGTCACCGTCCCACGCTCTATCCCCCCGTTAAGCATCTCGTCTAATTCCGGAACGCCCGAGGAGATGGGCTCTGGCTCGAACTGTTTCTCGTGGCGTTTGGGCCGGAGTTCGGGGTATACCGTGATACCCGCGTCGGTAATGTCCATCGCGTGGTGTCCGTCCAGAATCGACGATCCGCGGAACTTCGGCACGTCAATCGTGTCCCCCATCGCCGAGTCTCCGAGTTCGATCGTGCCGTCACTCATGAACTGTAAGTCGTCGTCAGGCTTCGAATCGGTAGACTGTGAGGTGAACAGGACGGTCGCGCCCAGCTCGCTGAACATCCGCATAAACGAAAGCGCCTGCTTCCGGAACTGGTACTCGTCGGCAGAGAGGTAGCGGAGTTGCGTGATCGGGTCGACGAACACGCGGTCGGGTTGCAGGTCGGTCACTTTGTCCGAGATTGATTCAACGACCGGGTCACGTTCAACCTGACCGGAGTCAAAAATATCGTACCCCCGTTGATCAGTGAAGAAGTCGGACGTGGGACTCAGGTCCAAGAAGTCAATTCCAGTGGGATCGAACCCGAACTGGGTCGCGTTCTGTTTGATATCCTCAGTCTCCTCCTCGAGATTGATGAACAGCGCCGATTCGTCGTTCGACACACCCGTTACGAGGTAGTGCAACCCCAGAATGGTCTTTCCAGTCCCAGGGCGTCCGCGGACGAGATAACTCCGCTCCGAAATGAGTCCGCCGTGGAGTATTTCGTCGAGTCCCGAAATTCCGGTTGAAATTCGACCGACTGAACTCTGCTCGTTCGTCGCTGTATTGTTGTCGTCAGTCATCGGATGCTAGGTCGTCCTGTTGAGTGCGGAGTTCGATCTCACCGCCGGCATGAACTGTAATGCGGAACTCGCTATACGGAAAGGTGATCTGACCAGTTCCCCGGTTTCGGCCATCCGGTTTGATTGGCTCGAAGATCTGGTCCAGGGAATCCGGATCTACCGCCTCGTAAAGCGTCGGCAACTCGCTGTGGTCTAGCCCGGAGA
>CAYNKF010000445.1:0-2049 GCA_964397705.1 uncultured Balneolaceae bacterium
TGGAAGTCTTCGAGCGTATGCTCCTGTACACTTTCATCAGCGGTAAGGATACCATCATAGAACTGCTCATTCGAAAATGCCATTATGTTTTCATTCATGCGATACTGTATCTCCAACGTATTTTTGCTGGTGGGATACTTTTCAGCAAGACGTTCAAAAAGCGTATCCTCCAACCCTTCGTTAGCAGCTTTACGATTTTTTACCGTAGGTGGCAGCTGACGATGATCCCCAGCCATAATTACCTTCTTACCGCGAGTAATAGGTATCAAGCAGCTCGGTTCCGTCGATTGCGTAGCCTCATCGATCACTACAAGATCAAATTCTCGGTTTTCAATCAGCTCACTGCCCGCTGTGCTATTTGTAGTACAGATAACCTGTTTGGTTTCCAGAATTTCATTAACGGCTTCCTCCCGAAGCTGGTCTGCTTTCTCAAATAAATCTTCAATTTCATCCTGAAGATTAATCCAGCGGGCCATATCCTGTATTTTATCTTCAGATACACCTCGAGAGCTACGCCCCTCCTCGGCAAGCTCTTTGATTTTTGTATTACTCATACCCCGTCGATATTTTCCTGAAGGGTGAGTGTACTCTTCCTGCTCTTCTTTTTTCTCAAATGCTTGGTCTCGCAACTCTTCCGACTTGCGATAGAGTTCGTTTTGCTCGATCAGACTGTCCAGCGTATGCTCCTTTAGTTTTGGTGTTACCCGTGCCGGATGCCCCACTCGAACAGCTTTTACCCCACGATCCAGCAGAAAATCCAGCATATTATCAACGGCAATATTAGAAGCAGCCGTGGCAAGTACTTTCTGTCCGTTCGCCACTGCCTGCTCAATCACTTCTATAGCTGTTGTTGTTTTACCAGTACCCGGTGGACCGTGAATTAAGTGAAAATCATCAGCCCCCAGACTATAAGCCACTGCTTCTTTTTGTGACTCATTTAGCTCGTTATTAAACCACTCAACTCCCTCTGCTTTCTCAGGCTCTTCTGGGGAATCCAGATCCACTATAATATTTCTAAGTTCCGCCAACCTTCCGGTTGCCTCTTCTACTCTAGTCAACGCATCCTTCATCCGCTGATAGGTAATATCATTTACATAGAGATCCATGCGTAATCCCTTGCCAAAGATAAAGCTCCGTGGCTGATCGAAAGCAACGGTTACCGAATAGTTGGTTTTTTGTACGACGGTTCCGGTGGGATTATCACTAAGTAACGGATCTCTGCGCGAAATCATCACCAGATCACCCACCGCTATTTCTGTCTCCGGGAGTGGCTCTCCCTTGTGCTGACGCATAAATTTCACCAGCTTGCCCTCGAGTGCATTTCCCTCGTCGCGGCCTCTTAAATGAAGAATAGCTTTACCTTCAGACTCACGCTGTTGACCAGAAAGTGTTCGAATACTTTCCTCATGCTCTCGCATTTCCTCTTCCCGCTCCAGCTCAACCAACCGCTGAAATCGGCTCACATAATCATAAATCTTTTCAATTTCTTCAAAATCCTCCTCTTCAATATTTCTTACAGATACCCTGGAATGGCCAACCTTTTTTCCATTCAGTTGGCTCGCTAGCTTTTCTGCTTTTCCATCATTTACCTCAACAAAAGCCTTCGAACCATTGATGTTGATATTTCCAATAATTCCAGGATCAATATCCGTTTCTCCACCAATAGCACCAAGAATGTCGCCCGGACCTTGTCCATCTAATTCAGTGATCAAAATATTGCTCATAGCCTTATTCTAATCTCTGCTTTGCTTCTTTTTAATTTGATTTAGCTTCATCTAAACACAAAAAAAAGTGACTGGAATTCCAAGAATCTTCGGAAAAAACTGGCTACAGTTTGGGAATACCAAAGAATATACTCACCTACAAAAAATCTCTTTTTGCTTGATAACCATTCTCTTTCTGTAGTTATATTTCATCTTGATTTTCTTCCAGATACGATCACAAATTCTCCGGGGATGTCATATCCGGAACCATTACTATAAGGCTGAATCGATTCAATATATTCGGCATGCGCCTCTTCCTTAATTTGCTGACCAAACTTGCGATACG
>CAYNKF010000446.1:0-2048 GCA_964397705.1 uncultured Balneolaceae bacterium
TCTCTCCGTGAGGACGAAACCCTTTGCCTGCGATCGTTACCGAGGTACCCGGCGGGCCGCTTTCCGGCTGGACGCTGGTGATTTCAGGGTTGGGACCTCCGGAATCCGAGCCGCAGGAACTGATAAATAAGATGGTGATGAATAAAATCGATAGTTGTAGCAGTCGCTTCATTATGAATAATTTAATTTAAGATGATAATTAGTAAGCCCTCTCAGTGGATTTTTTAAAAAATCCCCGATTCCATTCCTTGAGAAGGTTCGATGTTATATAGTTTGATCTTTTCGCAGGCAAAACCTTACAAATAAATTTTGGGTTCTACTCTATCTGTAGTAGTTACCATACTATCAAACCAATTACACAGTATCATGCGTGATAGTTAGCAGAATGGGGCCAAATTTTTATTAATCTCCGATGCCCATAAAAAAAGCCCTGCCGAAAACGACAAGGCTTTTAGTTAATATTTTTTTAATATTACTCTTGAATACCAAAGTGCTTGCTCACCTCGTCATAAGACAGCTGTTTAATCTCTTTTTTAATCATCTTGCTTTTAGCCGCTTCTGGATGGATAATGATGTACTGAAATTTTGTTTTTACTTGCATTTTCCCAAGATCAGAAACACAACTAATCGCATTAAAATATACAATCCTCACATCCTGTACCGAAAATCACAATAAATGCTAATTCTTAACCAGGTAAATTTGACAAAGGAGAGTATAAATACGACTAAGATCACATTTGAGTTTTATACCAATTGGTATTTGCTCTCTTGAATATCCATTTACAAAGGCATACGTTTTAAAAAATTAATTCTCGGGTTATAGTCTGGAAAAGATTGTTACAAATGAGAGATAAATCAGAGATTACACAGCTCTTGGTGGAAGTAAAAGAGGGATCAGATGAAGCCTACGAAGAACTTTTCCCCCTTGTTTACAAAGAGTTAAAACGCCTTGCTGGCTCCAAGCTTAAAGGAGAACGCAAAGATATTACGGTTACCGAAACCGAGTTGGTGCATGAGGTATATCTGAAAATGATTGACCAGACCTGCATTAAGGCTTCCGACAAAGAACATTTCATGGCTATTGCCGCCCGCTGTATGCGTCAAATTCTGGTGGATCACGCCCGAAAGAAGAAAGCCGAAAAGCGGGGCGGTGATCAAAAAGAGCTCACCTATGTAGACGAGCTGCTAAAAATAAAGCAGGAATCCACTCAAGTTGTAAACCTGGATAAAAAACTGAACCAACTTGCCGAATTGGATGAGCGACTGGCCGATGTAGTAACACTCCGCTTTTTCGGTCAAATGACTATTCACCAGACTGCCAAGGCACTGGATGTATCGGAACGCACCGTCAAGCGCGACTGGGCCAAAGCCCGGGGCTGGTTATACAAAGAACTCAAAAGTAATTAGGTAATAGTTGTTAGTTATAGGCCAATTGTACGCTTTCAACAAATAACTAATCACCCACTATACAAGTAACCAATAACAATGGATCAGAAACAGTGGCAAAAAGTTGATGCAATCGTCGACACTGCTCTCGAACTCGATGGGGATAAACGTACCACTTTTATAGAAGAACAATGTAAAGGAGATAAAGAGCTAAAAACTCAAGTTACCGAACTGATCAAATCCATTGAAAACTCAGATACCGAAAATTTTTTGGAGGGATCTGCCCCCTACCCTAAACATCTGGCCGCAGACCTTGCCAAAGCGGAAGACGACTCGCAGGAATCTTCTCTTATCGGGGAAACCATCGACTCGTATCGTATTTTGGAGCTCATCGGCCACGGCGGAATGGCCTCTGTTTTTCTTGCCGAACGCGCGGACGAAGTGTTCAAAGGAAAAGTAGCCTTAAAGCTAATGCGCCAAGGTATGGATACCCCCTCCAATAAAGCTCGTTTCAAAAGGGAGCGAAATATCCTGGCTAACCTGGAGCATCCCCATATTGCCCGTCTGCTCGACGGCGGGGTAACTGACAAGGGACTGCCCTACCTGGTGATGGAATACGTAGAAGGCACTTCGCTTTTTGCATATTGTGATGAGCATAACCT
>CAYNKF010000447.1:0-2039 GCA_964397705.1 uncultured Balneolaceae bacterium
ACCGGTAAGATTGGTAAGGTTACTTGTAAGAATTTGATCAATCTTGGTGCCAGAAAACTCACCCTCATCAATCGGACGCGAGAACGGGCCGAGTTTGTAGCGGATAAGTTTGACCTTCAGGTAGCGGATATGAATCAGATGCCTGGAGCAATTGCTGAGGCTGATTTGATTATTGTAGCAACAGGCGCTAAAGATCCGGTTATTACGTTGGATGATATGAAGCCTTCACTGCTCGATCCCAAGTTTAAAGTAATGGTGGACCTGTCGGTGCCGCGAAATATCGATCCGCAAATTGGAGAAATGGATTTTGTGGATCTGGCGAATATGGACTTTTTAACGGATGTGACCGACGAAGCCTATCGGAAGCGCGAAGAAAATATTCCGCTGGTTAAGAAAATTATTGAGGATGAACTGACCGACTATAAAAAATGGCTCAGCAAACAGAAGGTGGTACCTACCATTAAGGCATTGACTAATAAGTTTGATTCTATCCGTGAAGACGAATATGATTTCTTTAAGAATAAGATTTCTGAAACGGATAGGGAGAAAGTTGAAAATCTGACTCGTCGTATTGTGAATAAAATTGCGGCTTATTCTATTGAACATCTGCGTGATCATCACGAATCAGAGCAGGTGACAAAAGTGGTAAATGATATGTTTAAGCTTGAAACGAAGGTTGGCGATGAGTGAGAAAATGATACGCATTGGAACACGCGATAGTCAGTTGGCAACATGGCAGGCCAAAAAAGTAGCCCGACAATTACAAAAGCTCGGCTATGACACCGAGCTTATTTTTGTTAAGTCGGAAGGTGATCTGGACTTGACTACACCGCTGACAGAAATGGGGGGCAAGGGTGTGTTTACCAAAGCACTTGACGATGCACAGCTCAATAACGAAATCGATATTGCTGTTCATTCGTTCAAAGATCTGCCCACCGAGAATCCCCTTCCTTTAAAAGTAGCTGCTATTATGGAGCGTGCTGATGCGCGTGACTCGCTGGTTGCGCCTGATGGCACAGAATTTTTAGATGATCCCGACTACAAAGCGACTATCGCGACGAGCAGTAATCGCCGTCGGGCTCAGTGGTTGTATCGTTATCCTAAACATGAAATTGTAAATATCCGAGGAAACGTAAATACCCGTCTCGAAAAAGTAGAAAACAAAGACTGGGATGGGGCTATTTTTGCAGCGGCCGGATTAGAACGTATCGATCTTGGTCATCATATAAGTGAATACTTGGATTGGATGGTTTCGGCAGCAGCGCAGGGAGCAATGGCGGTAATGATCCGCGAGGATGACAGTGAGATGGAAACGATTGTATCACAGCTGAATCATGATGAAACAGCACTTTGCACAACTATTGAGCGTGACTTTTTGCACGATATGGAGGCAGGATGCAGCGCACCCGTTGGAGCCTATGCTTTCATCGAAGAAGATCAGGTTCATTTTAAGGCCGTTGCCTTAACGCTTGATGGTACTGAACGATATGATTTTGAGGAAAAGGTATCGGTTGGCGAAGCCGGTGAGCTTGGTCATTCTGCTGCCCAAGCACTACTCGGTGAAGGTGCGATCAAGGTTATAAATGAGATGAAATCAGAGTAAGAAAGTTTAGTGTTATGCTGAATTTATTTCAGCATATGTAACGTAGTAATTTGAATTCATCCTGAAACAAGTTCAGGATGACATATATATTCGTTGATTAAATGAGACAAGACAAACGAAATATATTAGTAACGCGACCTTTGTCTGCACAGCAGTTTGAATACGCTCGTATCTTGGGATTAGAGCCGATTATTGAGCCTGCGCTGCAGTTCAATTTTCCAGAGTACTGGGACAGTGTACTCAAAGTGATTAATGAGAATCTAAAGTCTGATTGGATTTTTACCAGCGCAAATGGAGTAAAAGCGTTAGAAGAGCTGATGAACGCCGGACTGCAGGTGCGTCCCGAAGTGCAGATATTCGCGGTGGGATCAAAAACTCGTGATGCCCTTCAAGATTTAGGACTTGATGCTAAAATTCCTCGTACTCAGGATGGTAA
>CAYNKF010000448.1:0-2037 GCA_964397705.1 uncultured Balneolaceae bacterium
GAAGCGTTACGGCTATTATCCAAGGCTTGTTTATAAGAAACCAGTGCCTGGTCGTAATTGGCAAGGTTACTTTGTGCTACACCAATTCTATTATAAATATTTGCTAATAGATATACGCTGCCAATTTCCTGGCGAATTTTAAGGCTCTGGTTAAAGTATTCCAGGGTCTTATTATACAAGTTCAGCTCTGAATATATACCTCCAATATTTGACAGGGCTATTGCTCGATACCTTTTATTGCTGTAATAGTTTAGTGCTCTTTGGTAGTAGTCGAGTGATGTAGGATGATTTCCCCTTCTATAATGCACACTACCTAGATTATTATATACTGTACCTATTAGCAGGCTGTCGCCCGACTCTTGAGCAAGCGGAAGGGCTTTGTTATAGTATTCCTTGGCCTGATCTGTTTTACCCATTCTATTGGATGACCAGCCCATACTGGTGTAAAGATCACCGCGATTGTAGGTGTCATTGGCTGGGTGGTCGATATCTAATAGCATTTTATAGAGCTTCATGGCCTCTTCGTTTTTTGAGCGAAAGACCATAGCGCTGGCATATTCTTTGCCCGCTTTCAGCCAAGAAGCGGTGTCCTGAAATTCACGGTATATATTATAGGCTTCGCGATAATAGAATTCTGACTCTGCCATGTTGCCTTTATCATCGTACTTCTGCCCTGTCTTAAATAAAGAGTCGGCCAGTTGTATGCTTTGCCCCCAGCTTATTAAAGGAAAAAGCAACAAAAACCCTAAGTAGATGATCAGCCGCTTCATGCAATATTAATATCTGAATGGTTAATAGCTTTCCATAGACGACTGAATATATACACAGAATCTGGCAAAACGTAAAAAGTTTGGGTTTTGTAGCAATTTATAGAATATTTCCATGGCAGTAGTATAAAAGAAGTATAGCCTAAATTGAACTTAAACCAATCAGGAGATTATTATGTTTGATTATAAAAAAGAGATTTTACACACAGAATTTGCTTTAGCCACACCAGACCCGTCAGATAATACCTCGGATGCAGATGATGATACCGGCGGAGATGGATAGTTCTTATCCGGTGAATGTTAATGGGCCATGCCTTTATTCAGGCATGGCTTTTTTTAATGCACGTCTGAAAAGTACTTACCATTTAGAAAATTCCTTTTGAAGAAATTATTTTGCTCCGGAGTTTGGCAACCATTCATACGTTCAAATTATTGATGACTATGAGGCTTATACCATTTCAAAAGATGGGGTAAGCATACGTATTTGTTTAGGCTGATGTAAGAAAGGATTTATCAGTCCTTGAACATGGAATTGACAAACA
Source organism: uncultured Balneolaceae bacterium (assembly GCA_964397705.1). Taxonomy (GTDB): domain Bacteria; phylum Bacteroidota; class Rhodothermia; order Balneolales; family Balneolaceae; genus Fodinibius. The sequence continues at coordinate 1,310 of CAYNKF010000448.1, forward strand.
GCTCTCGATCAAATACTTGAAGGTCTTCGATCTCTTCACCTACGCCAATATATTTTACTGGTACATCCAGCTCGTTTGATATGCCAATAACGATGCCCCCTTTTGCTGTTCCATCCAGTTTGGTGAGTACGAGACCGGTTATATCTACAAAGTCGGTAAAAGCCTTGGCTTGTTGCATGGCATTTTGCCCGGTGGATGCATCAAGAACCAGCAATACTTCGTGAGGAGCTCCTTCAACCACTTTGCCCATAACGCGCTTAATTTTAGCCAGCTCATTCATTAGCGATTTTTTGTTGTGTAGTCGCCCGGCCGTATCCACTAAAGCAATATCGGCATCCTTAGCCTTGGCCGATTCTACGGTATCATATGCAACAGCAGCAGGATCGGCATTTTGCCCTTGCTGGATGATGGGTACATCGGCACGTTCGCTCCAAATTTTAAGTTGATCAACAGCGGCGGCCCTAAAGGTGTCGGCGGCACCCAGCATTACATTTTTGCCGGCCTTTTTGTAAAGATGAGCCAGCTTGCCGATGGAGGTTGTCTTGCCAACACCGTTTACGCCTACGACCATTACAATGTGAGGTTTTTGGGGAAAGTCAGCATCGAATTCAGCGGGTTTGTCGTCTGAATGATCTTTGAGAAGTGCAACGATTTCTTCCCGTAGAATGCGTTGAAGCTCATCACTGTTGAGATACTTATCTTGAGCAACGCGGGCTTCAATCCGATCG
>CAYNKF010000449.1:0-951 GCA_964397705.1 uncultured Balneolaceae bacterium
GAAGCATCATAAGGATTATCTATATTATTACGATTTTGGATAACATCGCTGGCAACTAGATCTAAATCAGAACCTACTTCCATGCTCGTATATCCAAACATCACCGAAAGATTAACCGGTAGCAGCTTGCCGCCTGGCAACCACTGATTGATACCGTGTTTGGCACCTACGCCAAATAGGTTGAATGAACCAAAATCTCCAATCTCCGTTTTGGGAGTATAGCGAAGCATCAGTTCTGTATCTTTAACAATACCAACTCCGGCTTTTATTATAGGAGCAGGTACATATCCAAATCCTGAACCTTCAGGCATATTAAATTCTAATAGCTTTTGCCGGTTACCATTTATTTCTTCATAAGCAGCAAGCAGTGAACCTGTTTCATCATTACCATTAATGGTAGGTGAAACGGGATTTGTGCCTTCTAACTCTAGCTTTTGAAGCCCCAGTTCATTAATGTTAAACGATTTGGCTGCATCTGGCACGATAGCTAATCCGGCACTGACGGTTACATCAAATCCTAATTTGCCGTGAGGACTAGCAGTATTAGTCCATCCGGTATTGAGTGAAGCACCAAATCCTGATCCAAAAGGCTCAAGATAAGCGCGTGCAAGTGTATTGGCATCTTCACGACCTGCTTGCAGGATATCCCCGATATCTCCAACCTGACCAAAGGTGGGGGATGCATTGAAGGTGAAAAGGCCAAATAGCAGTACAAAGATGAGGTAACGGTATCTTATTTTCATATCCCTAATTATTTAATTTTCGATTTTAACCATCCGTAGACTATTGCAATACTAAAGAATTTGAGGCTAACTCTCTACTTTTTAATCCTCTTGCAGAGAATCGAGGATATTGAGGTAGGAATCATACCTGTCAGCATCGATATGGCCCTCTTTGAAGGCTTCAATTACACCACAGCCGGGTTCGTGAGCATGGGTACAGTTGTTAAAC
>CAYNKF010000449.1:961-2032 GCA_964397705.1 uncultured Balneolaceae bacterium
TTAAACTTACAGTTTTGGCGGGGCTCCAACATCTCCGGAAAGAACAGCGAAAGTTCCCAAGGTTCGATATTAACCAATCCAAATTCCTTGATACCCGGAGTATCAACAATATATCCCCCAATCTGTAACGGAAGAAGTTTGGCAAAGGTGGTAGTATGTTTTCCTTTTTCATTAAATGTTGAGATATCACCTACTTTGCGGTCGATATTGGGGTCGATGCTGTTTAGTAAACTTGTTTTGCCAACGCCAGAGGGACCAATGAAAACTGAGGTATTATCCCGAAGATCTTCTTTAAGTCGTTCCAGTGATTTTTTGTCATCTATACTGGTTTTCAGAACGGGATAACCCAGAGAATCATATAAATCAGCGATGGAATCTACATATGCCCGGGCATTATCATCTGCCAAGTCCATTTTATTTATGATGATAGAGGCGGGAATTTGGTAGGCTTCGCAGGTAACCAGAAAGCGATCAAAAAAACCCTGCTTCATTCGGGGCATTTTAACGGACTGTACTACATAGGCACGATCGATATTGGCTGCCAATATCTGATGATCTTCCTTATGATGAGTAGATTGTCGGATCAGGTAATTTTCACGGTCTTTTATTTTTTCAATGCTCCCCGATCCGTCATCATTAATTTCAAACTCAACATAGTCACCAACGGCGATGGGATTGGTCAAAGCGTGATCTTTTAGACGAAATCGACCCGGAAGCCGACAATTTATCGTCTGCATTCCGCTCTCTTCATCATAAGCAACCTTATACCATCGTCCTGTAGATTCTACAATACGTCCTTCGTTGAGCAAATTCTGCTTTTTTAATTTGAAATTAAAACGTCATTAAAATAAAAAAGTCGCCCCGATAAATCGAGACGACTTTCAAATATTTATTATTTACTGATTACTCCATTACTATTGTTTCTTCAGTGGAGTCGGTAGATTCAGAATTTTTGCTTGTTTTCTTTTTATAGGATTCACTTACTTTGAAGCGTTTCTGGGGATTTCGTACTGCTTCATCCTCCAGTACGATATCAAGCAGGGGATCCATGCGTTCAAGGTACTCTACTTT
>CAYNKF010000450.1:0-2029 GCA_964397705.1 uncultured Balneolaceae bacterium
AAAATCGATTAAGGTATAGAACGTATTATTCTTCTACGTTTAACATACCCTTCATGCCACCAGAATAGTGACCGGGGAAGCTACAGATGTACTCGTATTCTCCTGTTTCTTCAGGAGCAGTAAAAGTAACTTCAACGGTTTCTCCACCTGCAGCAAGATCGGTATGGGTAATGATTTGATCTTCCATGTCAGAAGGAATGTAGTCATTGTCTCGTGCTTTAGCAGCAGCGTTTGCAAATGCAGCAGCATCAGCATTCATAGTAAGCAGTACAAAATTGTGTGCCATGGCAGAAGCAGGAAGATCACTTTCGGTATATAGGCGAACGCGAAGTTCTTCACCGGGAGCAGCAGTTATTGTTTTCAGCAATACATAATCGCCCATTTTTTCGCCAACTGTGATGCCTTCTTCTTCACCGTCAACAACGAATTTCATTCGGTCTATACCAACCATTTCGATCGTACGAATGTCATCAGCTTGTTCGGTAGCTTGGGTATCTGCTGTCTGATCTTCAGCTTGCTGCTGGTCAGAGCCACCGCCACAGGCAGTGACAAAAAGTAACATCAATGAGAATAAATAAGGTGCAAAACGTGTCATAAAATTGTGTGGTTCTTGAGTTAAAATTTAAGTACAAAAGATACGAAAGTATTTTGTTCTATACAGCATAAAAAATTTGCTAAAGTAGCTCTGCTTTAAGTAAGATCTTAGTGCCTGACAATGCTTTAGAAACGGGGCAGTGATCCTTTGCATCTTCTGCAAATTTGCTAAAATTATCCTTGCTAATTTTTGGCACTTTTGCTTTACAACTTAATTTTATACCGGTGATTGCAGGCCCGTCATCGGTAACCTCAAAGGTAACTTCGGCCCGGGTCTTAACTGATTTTGGCTCATAGCCCGCTTCAGCCAATTCGTTGGAAAGAGCCATCGAAAAACATCCCGCATGAGCAGCACCAATGAGCTCCTCGGGATTGGTTCCGTCTCCATCTTTGAACCGTGAAGCGAAAGTATAGCTCCCTTTATAAGAACCGCTATCGAACTCCATTGTTCCATTTCCATGTTTTAGATCTCCGTTCCATTGTGCAAGTGCTTTTTTAGTAGGCATAATGATATAAGTGTTTAGTTAATGATTAGTTTGATGTAGATGTTAGTTCAGATTTTTTGATCTTGCCTGTTCTAATTAATTGAAAAACAATGCCTCCCAGGAACAGCAAAATTGCAATTACATTGCCATAGCTTCCTATTTTTCTGATGACCGGCCACCAAGCGATATCGCCTACTACCCGAGCCAGTAGAAACAGATGTAACAAAATGAGAGGCAGATAAAAATACTTGTGGTAAGGCACCAGCTTACCGGAAAGCGAGGGAATAATAACCGAGGCATGAGCGAAAATCATGCTGAATACAAATCCCACAAAAATCATGTGGAGTAGCCCATCGTAAATAGGCCCGGCAGTAGGAAAGCCCTGCCAAAGGCCAAATAATCCCGTCAGGATGAGCCAGCCATATCCCGTTAGCAGACTAATGGCACTGTAGCGGGTCCATGCTATAGATTTAATAGTGCGTCTGGCCACATCGTATTTAATCAGCCAGCCGGCAACGCCGGTGAGTAACAGGGAAGCCATAATCCAACCGACAGAGCGATTAAAATGCGTAACGACAAGTGCGCCAATCCAAAGTAAAATAAGGGCTGTAAAGAGTTGTTGTGCTTGTTTCGGTGGACGCATGATACGGTTGAGCTCCAGTCGTTCGCCAAAGATAGTAAGCATGGGAAAGGCCGCCCACCAGGTAACCAGCTCAAAAATTGGAAAATGGAACACGTATAGAATATTTCCCGCCAACAGTGATGCAGCTCCCAAAGCCATAATCAGATGATATATTTTGGGCTGAAGGTAGTACAAGTAGCTCATCACATATGTTAAGCCCAGTGCTCCCAGCAACATGAGCCATTGTCCTAATATCTGTAGACCGGATAACAGGATAATGGTAGAGGCGGCCATTAACACCGGGGCAAAATATGCCCACTTTTTTTCA
>CAYNKF010000451.1:0-2020 GCA_964397705.1 uncultured Balneolaceae bacterium
AGTGCTCTTTTAGCTTATATGTATTCGACCTCAATGGTGAAATTGCCGTTGTAATTCCCCGGCTTGGCATTTTCAACGTTGATCTGGCCGCCAATCCAGAAAAAATATTCTCCGTTACCGTTAAGTGTAAGATCACGATTGTCAGTCTGTAGTATTTCCGCCGAGCTCTGATCGTCTTCATCATTGCCGGCAATTTCATAAGTAAAAGTAAGGGTGCCGTTACCACTGGTGTGCCTTAAAGTACGTTCGCGTACGAAACTAACGCGAATTTGGGAATCAGCGTTGCCCAGGGCAATCATTTTGCCCGTGTTGGTGTCCGAAAGCGGATTGATGGAAATAAGTTGCTGGCTGGGCTGTACGGGACTAAAACTCATATCCCGTATCGTTTCCATTTCGATGGATTCGACCACTTCTGCAGAAGCACTGATGCTAATTCTGCTGGACGCTGGGTCCTGATCTTGGGCCGTTGCGGTAACAGTAGTAAAACCTATCACTGCTAATACAAGCAGCAACGCTGTAATAGTTTTTTTCATTAAAATCCTTCGTTGGGTAATTGCCGTTGGTTCGCACTATGAAAACGAGATGGTCTATTAAAATGCTGACCAAAATATAACTATCTTTTGTAGTTAGCTTAAAATAAAAAATGCAGAGGAAAGGTTCCCTCTGCATTAGTAAATCTTAAGGTAGATAAGTGAATCTTAAATAACTTTCTTAGTGATAAATGCTGACAGGTTTATACGTTTTATCCAGTGCATTACGTGCGGCTAAATCAGCATATTGATGCATTCTACAATCGTATTGAATCCCAAAGTTACCATTGATGCTAAGATCAACATTTTTACTGCTGTTGGTAGTGCCAACTAATACCGAACCGTTAAGATCAGCCGTACCGTTTCCGAGAATTACATCTTCGTCTTCAAAGATAGTTAAACCGTTAAAATCAAAATTCCCGTTAATGCGACCGCCATCCCGAATTATAAGAATACCGTAGCCGGTAACATTGCCGTTTAACTTTGTTTGATCATCAATAACAAATACCCCGGGATTAGCCGGGCCAGAGTTATTTATGTCCGTTTTGTCGGTTACTTTTGTTCCTCTTTTGATAAGTCTTGCAACCGTTTCTTCATAATCTGCGTAGTCTAAATCACTGTCAACTTCGATGGCCGGTGAGCCCGAAATTCCCTTTTTGTTGCCACCGCCTTTACCTTTTCCCTTGCCTTTACCCCCACCATTTCCGGAGTTATCTTCAATTTGATCTTTTTGGTCACTCCGAATGACTTCAACCCCCGGTTTGTCGGGACAACCGCTTACTGCAGAGGCATTACCACTAATTGAGAAGGAACCTCCCATTTTGCTAACCGTAAAGTTGTCAGTGATAAGGGATAAAGCACTTTCAAAAGCAGGAACTACGCCTACATTATCCTGGATGAGATGGCTGGTTATTATCGTGTGATTCTCAGGTGCTCCCGCTATTTTACCCGTCGAGGTAATCCGAAGAGTGTCTGAAATCTCCTGAACCGAGTATTCGACTAATCCATAGTCAAATTGCTTACTTGTTTTTCCTGTCCAGGTGCCATTTTTATCAAATTTGGTGATGGCAAACTGAACGCCGGTATGGGCAAGGTTTTGCACAGTAGCCCTGTTGGCAGCTTCTACAGAAAGTCTTGTCATACTTTCTTTTTGGTTAGACATACCCATGAAAACATATCCCAGGGCAACCATTAATCCTGCGACGATAATCAGCATTGCGCGACCCATAATATCATAATTTTTTTAATGTTCTTTTTAGTCTCTCTCGATGTATTTTTATTCTGCCCCAATGACTTGCAGAAAAATGAAAGTGTAATAGAAGCGTTTCTAAACTACAATACCACCAAACGTTGTTATTCGTAGATACTTAATTGCTTGTAAATACGATCTGCATCCAAGTCTTTCTCTGCTGCCATGTTTGCATAATCATGTGCGGTACAATCATACTGCAGCTGAACATTTCCGTTGATATCGATATTAACCTGCTGGT
>CAYNKF010000452.1:0-2018 GCA_964397705.1 uncultured Balneolaceae bacterium
TAGTAATTAAAAAGGTACGTCGTGATCCATATCGGACATATCGATGACATTTTCATCGGGATTATTTTCTTGTGAACCGGCCTCGTCACCGCGCTCTACTTTCCATGCCTTTACGTCGGTATACCAATTCCCTTTGTATTCTCGACTCTGGATATCAACGTATACTGTTACTTCTTCTCCCTCTTGCACGTTGAACTGATCTATTTTGTCGCCCCACTGTGTGATGCAAATTTTCTTAGGATATTTACCGGGCGTTTCGAGAATAAAATCCTGTTTCTTCCACGGTCCGTTTTTACCCTGTCCGGATTGTTCTTCCAGGATATTGACCACTTCGCCCTTCACTTTTAGCTCATCCATAATAACTCGTCACACATTAATTTTCGTATTTGATAGATGAGGATAGGGATGACTGCCGATTATATCAATATAAATATGACTTATTTATCGGGTAATTTAGCGGCCTAGCTCATGGTAGTGATCCGTTGCCGTTTTCATATTCTGCTTTTTCCAGAGGGACAAAAAATTGCCCCGGATCAAAAAATCCGGGGCGAATAGCTACTACCATTTGAATAATTTTTACCTCTCTGGTTCTTCGTCCATATTGAAGAGCGTAAACGAAAAGATATCTGTAAGCTGCTCAATGGTTTTACTGGTAGGTGTTCCAGCCCCATGTCCGGCACGTGTTTCGATGCGAATAAGTACCGGATCTTCTCCACTTTGATACTCCTGCAGACGAGAAGTGAATTTAAATGAGTGGGCAGGGACCACGCGATCATCATGATCTGCCGTAGTTACCATTGTAGCAGGGTAATCCGTATTAGGTTCCAGATTATGATAGGGAGAGTAGTTATACAGGTACTCAAACATCTCTTTGGACTCATCCGCACGTCCATAATCTGAAGCCCATGCCGCCCCGATGGTGAATTTGTGATACCGCAGCATATCCATCACACCTACTTGGGGAATAGCTACGCCGGCCAAGTTGGGTCGCTGCGTCATGGCTGCGCCTACGAGCAGACCTCCGTTGGAACCACCGTTGATCGCCAGCTTGTCAGACTTCGTATAGCCTTCTTCAATCAGGTATTCACCAGCCATAATGAAATCATCAAAGACATTCTGTTTTTTCATTTTAATGCCCTGCTTGTGCCAGCTTTCGCCGTATTCACCGCCACCACGCAGGTTGGCCACGGCATACACGCCGCCGAGTTCAAGCCAGGAAATTTGCTTGGTATTAAAAGAGGGCGTCAGGCTGACATTGAATCCGCCATATCCATACAACAAGGTTGGGTGATTTCCATTGCGTTCGATGCCTTTACGATGCACAATAAACATCGGTATTTTAGTACCGTCCTTACTTTCGTAAAATACTTGTTTGGTCGTATAATTATCGGGATTAAAAGACACTTCGGGCTGCTTGAACATTTCGGATTTCCCGGATTCAATATCATAGCGAAATACGGTAGAGGGATAGGTAAATGAGGTGAAGGTGTAAAAGAGCTCTTCCTGATCGGACTGTGCGCTGAATCCACGGGCCGAACCAATCATAGGTAGCTCTATATCGCGAAGGTGCTCCCCCTCAAGTGTGGCTTGTTTGACGGCCGACTTCGCATCTTCCAGATAATTTAGAAACAAATAGCCACCTGCCGTTGAGGCACTGTTAAGTACTTGGTCGGATTCTAAAACAACATTTTCCCAATTGTCGGGCGTGGGGTTATTGATAGTGGTTTCAACAATGCGATAATTTGGCGCATCCAGGTTGGTATAAATAAGCAAACGATCGCCTTCGCTGTGGATGACTTGGTGATTGTTATCAAAATTATCGATCACTTTTTTGAACGAAGACTGCGCATCTTTCAGGTCTGTGACATACAATTCATTGCCGCTTGTACCCTGCCAGGGTGAGATCACCAAAAATCGCTCATCCTCCGTTAGGCTCGCAGAGGCACCTCGGCGCTGAATCTCATTACCAAATACCACGCGGTCTTCCGACTGTGGCGTTCCAATCTCATGATAATATA
>CAYNKF010000453.1:0-2016 GCA_964397705.1 uncultured Balneolaceae bacterium
GATCAAATTCTTACAGGTAACCTTACCAATCTTACCGGTTCCTATCAGAAGGATGTCTTTATCTTTCAAGTTTTCGAAAGTCTTTACAGCAAACTTTACCGCCGCATAAGCCGTAGTTGCTGCTCCTTCCCCAAGCGAGGTTTCATTGCGTGAACGTTTGTGGGCCCGAAAAACATGCTGCATTAACCGGTGAAGCTCTCCGCCCACAGCATCCATTTCGCTTGCCAATTCATATCCTTCCTTCACCTGCTTTACGACCTGTAAATCGCCCAAAATCTGAGAGTCGAGGCCTACCGTAACCTGAAACAGGTGCTCAACCGCCTGCTGACCTTCTTTTTCAAATCCGTAATTGTGAAATTCATCCAGGGAGGCATTGGAATATGTCACCATAAGGCGAATCAGTTCTTGAGGAGTCACATCCTGCGCAAAAATTTCCGTACGATTACAAGTCGATACAACAAACAAGCTGTTGATACCTTCACGTTTAGCTCCCTTAATAAGCTCTTTCTTCTGAGCTTTTTTCAAGCTAAACCGTTCGCGTACATCAATGGTCGCCTCCCAGTGATTTACGCCAACAGCACAAAAATCAGTTATTTGTGGTTGTTCTGACATCTATTTATGCAGAAACTTTTTTGGATTTTTGCTCTTCCTGTTCAACTTCATGATCTAACTTATCCAACACCTGATCGGCCAAGGCTTCAATATACTTGGGATGATCATTAATTCCTTCCATCACTTTCAGGTTTTCAAACTCGTAACCATCTTCCTCGAGGTCCTCTACAAGCTCAACGCCTAGCTCAAACAACGTTTCTACGTGATCGGTCACAAAAGCAATCGGGATCATCAAAAAGTTTTTAATGCCGTATTCGATATGCCGCTCCACAAGTTCGGCGGTATTAGGCTGCGTCCACTTTTGCGGACCCACTTTAGATTGATATCCCAACCAATAATCGTAGTCGTAACCACGCATCTCCATAATGGCTTCCATCGTCTGATTAATCTCCGTTGTATAGGGATCACCACTTCGCACCTCAAGCTTAGGTGTACCATGTGCACTAAAGATAAAGTGTGTTTTGTTGCGCGTTTCCTCATCCATCTCGGCCAGTGCCTCATCAATCCGATCATTCATCGCCGAGAGATACTTTTCATCGAGATGATAATTCTTAACGTGAAATTCTTTCCACGGCGTATCATGGTTAAACTTCTCATCACGTTTGGTTTCCCAATCACGGTAACTGCTACCGGTTGTTGTCCATGAAAATTGCGGATAAAGGGGCACCATCACTGCGTGGGTAATTCCGTCATCTTCCATATCCTGAAGTGTTGTTTCAGCAAATGGCAGCCAATAACGCATACAGGTATAAACTTTCACAAATTGATCATCGGGCATAATATTTTTAAGATGTTTTTCCAGCCCGCGACGCTGTTTTTCAGTCAAACTGTTGATAGGTGAACAGCAAGTTGATACAATACTTTTTTTGCGATTCAGACAGTGTTTGTTTCCCATACACCCCTTCGGACATCCATTGATTTCTTCGTAATCCTCCTGGACATTGGGCGCCCGAAACTTTGAAATTATTTTGGCAAAAAAGTCTTGGAATTTTCCGCCACCCAATTTAATGATGTCCTCATCTCTAAAAAGATTATATAAAAATGGTCGAACGGCATAATCGGCAGTAGGACCACCGAGATTCATTAATACAACACCTATACGCTTCTCTTCTTTTGCCATAAAAATATATTCCTATTTCAAACCTGCAAAGGCCGACTTTTCATTTCAAAATTCAACTGACCACAGTCTTCATTTATGATGGTGAAGAAAGACATTCTTTGTGAAGGAAATTTGAAGAAGAGCTGGTAAATTCTATTTAGAATGAGTCTAACCGAAGAAATGAAGTATGTCCCTATCCTTTGGGAAGTGTAAACCAGAAACGCGTTCCTTTACCGACTTTGCTTTCTACGTGGATATCAGAACCATGCCCTTTTAAAATGCTCTTTACAACTGCCAATCCAAGC
>CAYNKF010000454.1:0-2006 GCA_964397705.1 uncultured Balneolaceae bacterium
TCGAGCGATAAATACCGGGATCTTCAGATTGCGTTCCACCGGCACTATTTTCTGATAAAGCTGCCAGCAAATCTCCATTTTGGTTTACTATAACATCTACATAACGATACCCGCCCGATGAACCTAACACAAGGTTAAATGAGGCTCCCCCATCGGATGATTTAAAAACGCCAAAACCATTGGCTGCAAAATACACATCCCCATTGGTGGGATTGACGACGACCCTGGAAATAAAATCAAACTGACTATTCCATCCGGCATCAGTATCTGTGGTGGCAGCTAAGCGTGACCATGATTCTCCATTATCAGTCGACTTATAGATACCCGTACCGTAATATGATGCCGTTCCGCCACGGTCTGACGCTGTATTCCCTCTAAATTCTCCCGTTGCATAGTACCATGTATCAGGACTGGTGGGATCCTGGACGACACTGGTAACACTCATATTCTGGTTGGGATCGGTTTTTAACTGCCAGGTACTGCCACCGTCGGTACTTTTCCACATCCCCCCGGAAACACCACCGGCCAAGATGGTATTGGGATTATCCTGATCAAAAGCTAAAGCCCGTGTTCGTCCTCCTAAATCATTAGGACCAGCCATATGCCATGTAATGTCCCCTATCGCCTGCATAGTTGCCGTACCCGATTTACGAAGCCATCCTCCATTTCGGCCGGGCAATTGTTTGGCGTGATTAAGCTCTCGAGAACGAATATTCGGGGGAATGCTATTTGTGGCGGGGTCGCGAAGCAAGTTGAAAAAATAATCAGTCCGTGCCTTTTTCTTTTCAACGGGGTCGAGCGTTGAATTTTCTGCAGCTACTTTTGTTGTATGCTGCCCTAACATTCCAAAATACCAAATACCGGCACCCAGCACCGCTAATACAATGAGACCGGCAACGGCACGATAAGTTTTTCTTACTCTACGCATCCTATTCAATTATTTATTGTGTTTTTATCTCAACCAGTGACCATTTTTTATTACCCCGGGACTCCCCAAGACTCATCCCTTCTTCAGAAGATACCACCATAAAAACAGTTTCTCCTTCCTTCAGTAACTTTTTGTCGCCCGGATTACTTTTCAGATACCTCTCAACGCTGATCATCATTTCTTGGGGTGCAGCAATGGGTGAGGTCGAGGATCCGTATCCCAAAACCTCTTCAGCCGTAACAGTAAGTTTGCTATCGGATTCATCCGCAATAACCGTAGCTTTTACCAATGCTGTACCGGGAGCCAGTTCTTCCCCCGCCCGGGGAGGAATACTATCCTTTTGAACGGTATCTTCCCGGGCCGTAAAAACTGGTCTTTCCGCCTCCGGAACACTGTCGCTATAAACTTTTGTAGACTCCGGGCTATCCGGGACAGATTTTTCTGATAACAGGTACCATCCCAATCCCAAAACAACAATAGCAATGATAGTCAGTAATAATTTAGATTTCTTCACAATCCCCCTGATTACTAATGGAAAATGATCGGCGTTTAAAAGGTTTTACAGCAAGCAATAAAAGAATAATTTATTAATACTGAAATCAGAATATCTGAAATTTGTCTCAACTATGGACATTCCACCAACAGAATTGTATCTTAGAACATAATTTTAATTCCCACCTTAGAATTGAGATCCAAGATAGAAATATCTTACGATACTTTTCTTTGACGATCCATCTAAGGTGTATAAACACAATACTTAGTATACATGACACAACAAGGTAAAGTTAAATGGTTCGATGTTGAGAAAGGATATGGATTTATCGAGCCTGAGGACGGAAGTAAAGATGTTTTCGTCCACCGCAATAACGTAGAAAATTTGGACTATAATCAAGGTCTTGAAGACGGAGAGAATGTAGAATTCGACGTTGAAGAAACCGATAAAGGCTTGAGTGCTGTTGAAGTACGAAGCCTTGATTATAAGTAAGTTTTAGCCAAGATTTTTTGGTATATTCAAGCCCGCTTTTTAAAGCGGGCTTTTTTATTGCTTTAAAAGAAACATAGTAACGTTTCTTTCTGT
>CAYNKF010000455.1:0-1969 GCA_964397705.1 uncultured Balneolaceae bacterium
CCAACTCGAACGTTACACAGAACGAGGGATACAATAACTAATTCCCCTCTGTTCGTTAAAAAGTTTAAAGCCGCCTCGGTTTCGGGGCGGCTTTTTTTATTGGTGTTTGTACTCTTGGTTGAATGCTGATTTTGGGAATGGAGGTATGATGAATGAGTTCTAATAGAGCTGTACTTCTGGATAAAGTGAATGTCGATGTGGGTATACCTCTGGTTTTACGTTAGGCTAATCTTAAACAGCGTTATCCAAAAAAGAAGAAACAGCCATTGCGGGCGACAGAAGAGAGTAGGGTAATGCCCCAAACAACGAAATCCTGTCATGGTGAACGACCACCAAGGAGCGCGACCATTCCCGAATGGAGGTGGAGTAAGTGCTTCTTATAACGTTTGGGGATCACCGCGGTCTCAAATGCCACTCCCTCGCGATGACAGGCTACTGGTTGCCTGCCTGTACGGAGCCTTTTTTACAACATCAGTATCCCAATAGAAATACATTTAATCGTCGGTCACCTCCTTATATAAATCCTGCCAATCCGTATTAATTGATTCTATTAGGTTCTCCTTTTTTGTTCTCGACCAAGATTTAATCTGCTTTTCTCTTTTAATAGCATCTTCAACATGATCAAAATATTCGTAGTAAACGAGTTTTGTGATTCGATAACGACTGGTAAATCCGGGTATGTTCAAGGATTTATGTTGTCCCACGCGGTAACGTAAATCATTTGTCATTCCCGTATAAATAGTGGTATCGTATTTATTTGTCAGCAGATAGACATAAAAATTATAATTCCAGTTTCCCATTTTTTTAAAGTAAGATCCCTCAGAAAGGGTATTCCTTACAGTTTTTGCGATGGCAGGAGGCGATCATTAAAAAAGATGAATAATCCTAAACAGCGTTACACAAATAAAAACCTGTCATGGTGAGCGACCGACAGGGAGCGCGACCATCCCCAAATGGAGTGAGTGCTTTTCATACCGATTGGGGATCGCCGCGGTCGCCAAACCACTCCCTCGCGATGACAGCATTGTAAGGGTGTATCTTGTTATTGTGAATGGAGCAAATAAAAATGTAACAAGTTCCAAATTTTATTCAGCCAGAGGACCGTCGCCCACGCCATTTCTTTATGTTCATAGAACCTTGAGCCCTAAAAACCCGCAAGGTTTCTCAAAAATTATAGGTTTGTTTTTAGGCTAATCAGTTAAAAATATTCTATAACCGCTTATCTCAAAATAGTACTTTTTATCACACAGGCATTGATTTTGCAGCTATTTTTGAAAAGGTTGGCAGCAACGTTGGGATCAGGGATACTCCCAAACATTCTTACGATTAAAACCAGGGCTACTCATGTTGTCCGTTTGATCTAATCAGGCGGTCAATACCACCTATCTATATCAAAAGATGGGTTCGTTTAACTATAACAAATAAGTAAACGAGGTAGTCTATGTTTAAAAAGTTACTTTTAATGATAATAGCTTGTCTTGTTTCGTTTGGATCTGCCTTTGGGCAGTCCGGAACGATAACAGGTACAGTAACTGACCAGAGTTCGGGCGAAACATTGCCCAGCGTAAACGTCTTTATCGTTGAATTGCAGCGGGGAGCTGCTACCAACGCTCAGGGTGAGTTTACGATCGAAGGAGTTGACTACGGTACCTATACCGTACGCGCCAGCTTTGTTGGGTATAATACGTTCGAACAACAGGTCACAGTTGATCAGTCAACAGTCACGCTTGATATCCCCCTCTCATCATCTACAAAACAACTCGAAGATGTTGTGGTAACGGCATACGGCGTGGAGCAGAGTATGAACGATCTGCCGTATTCGGCCGAAAAGGTTGACGGGGATATAATTTCCCAAAATCGGGATGATAATTTTGCATCGTCCTTGAGTGGACGTGTTGCCGGTCTCAAAGTAAGCGAAAGCAGTGGATTGGGCGGTTCCACGAATATTGTAATGCGTGGATACAAGTCT
>CAYNKF010000456.1:0-1958 GCA_964397705.1 uncultured Balneolaceae bacterium
CCGTCCAGAATCTTTTCGTAGGTTTTTACTGCTTCCTCCAAATTATCAACCGCGATACCAATATGATCAACATGCATAATTTAAATTCTGTTTTATTGTTATAGCCATCAATTCGCAGACAAACTGATATATTGTAACGCCCGGATGCCTTCGAGGCCAAGAATTGGCTTCAATTCTTCATCTGATAGACTTTTATCCACCGAAACAGCCGTAATAGCATTCTCACCTTTCATTGTACGCCCCAAACTCAAATTGGCAATGTTAATGTCTTGGTTTGCCAACGCGCCACTGACCGATGCCAGCATTCCCGGTTTATCTACATTTTGATACATGATGATATCCCCTTCAAGACGCAGTTCAATACCAAATCCATCAATCTCCACTATACGATAATCATTTTCACCAAAGACAGTCGCAGAAATCTTTTTATAATCAGCTCCTTCATCCAGCTTTATAGTAATCAAATCGTTGAATGTTTTTGTCTGACTAGCAGTGGTTTCACGGATATTCAGTCCTCGTTCTTCAGCATAATAACGAGCATTAATCAAATTTACGGACTCGCTTACATGATGCGAAAGAATTCCTTTTAGGATAGAATCGGTCAATACATCCGCAAATTTGGTGCAAGTACCACTGTATTCAAACGAAAATTCATTAGCATGCTCCGGTGCCAGTTGAATAGCTACGCTTCCCAGCTTTTCAGCCAATTTCAAATACGGCTGCACTTCTTTATTGGTGATCAGCGAGATCGATTTCCCGTTCAGGCTCCCTTTAAAACTTTTCTGCTCGAGTGCATCGGCCATCTGATGAGCAATCTGCTCAGCCACTTTTTCTTGCGCTTCCTCGGTAGAAGCTCCAAGATGCGGTGTTGTAATTATTTGAGGATGCTTTAGCAACTCATACAGTTCTTTGGTAGGAGGCTCACTGGAATAAACATCCAGTGCAATACCTTCGATATATCCCTCCTCAATAAGCTTAATCAGATCTTCCTCTTTATAAATCCCACCACGGGCACAATTTACTAAATACATGCCCTTCTTTAGCTGATCAGCATTGTCCATCGAAATCATGTCCTTGGTCTTCTCAGTAAGCGGAGTATGGACCGTCAGAAAGTCGGCCTCACCAAGCAGTTCATCCAGCTCAAGCAGTTCTACACCCAGACTTTCAGCCTTTTCCACTGATGCGAAGGGATCATAAGCCTTAATAGTCATTCCAAACTCCTGCATACGCTGGGCTACTTCAGCACCGATCTTTCCCAGCCCAACAATTCCAAGCGTTTTGTTATGGACTTCCGTACCCATGTATTTTTTTCGATCCCATCCTCCGCTTTTAACTTTATTAACGGACTGCGGTATATTTCGCGCCAACGCCAAAATCATCCCACAAGTATGCTCTGCGGTAGAAATTGTATTCCCATCGGGCGTATTCATGACCAACACCCCTCGTTCCGTTGCAGCATCAATGTCAATATTATCAACGCCCACTCCGGCACGACCAACAACCTTTAGATTCTCTGCAGCTTTTAATACTTCCGGTGTTACATCCGTTGAACTGCGCACCACAATGCCGTCATACGACTTTATTTCGTCGAAAAGCTCTTGTCCGCTCAAATTGTGATTTCGGACTACTTCAATTCCGCGTTCTTCAAAAACTTTTTCGCAAAGTTGATCAACATTATCTAACAGTAAAACTTTAAATGGCATGGATATGTATAATTTTTGTCGGGTTAAAATTCAGCGAATTCGGTTATTAATTGTTTAACTTCCCCAATCCCTTTTTTGTCTTTGGTGGAACTGACAATAGTAGGCACTTCGATATTCATTTCATCCAAAATCCGTTGTAACCGAAATTTGGATTGCTGTTGCTTGTTGTAGGAAAGTTTATCGGCCTTTGATAGAACCACAGCAAATGGCAGTCTATTCGTTCCCAGCCAGTAGAAAAATTCTTCATCAAGATCA
>CAYNKF010000457.1:0-1952 GCA_964397705.1 uncultured Balneolaceae bacterium
ACCTGAATAAATAGAAGCATTATAAAAATGCCGCACACGGAGCCGTTATAAAATCAATCATGACAGTAAGCTATTCATTCCACGATATCCTGATAGATACATTCTCTTTTGTATCCCATTCAACCGGGATATGTAACCTATTATGAATTTTATTCCAGCTGGCAGAAATGATGTCCTCATTTACCCTTACTTGCCGGAAACGATCTTTCACGTTATGAATTACCAGCTCAATACTTTTCTCTGAGGTTGAATAGTTTTTTCCCATTTCAGCCTGCAACCTAATGTGCAAACTATCGTTATTTTGATTCGCCTTAAAGGTGAGTATTTCATACTTGCCCTTTTCAATAGCCTCACTTGTAAGACCGTCATCATTATACATCTTTGATATCGAGTGCTCGACCGTTGCATCGGCATAGTAGTGGAGCGTAAGGTTTCTGCCACTGTATGCTTTGGCATGTTGTCTGGTTTTTGTCATAGGAATAAACGCGCCGCCGCGGACAAAGGTAGGAATGGTCGTGTCGTTTACAGCTACGGTCGTAGTTTGTCCGCCGTTATATTTTCGATCGTTATAGAAATCATACCAATTGGATCCTTTTGGGAAATAGACCTCCTTCTCTTGTTTTTCTGGCTTCACAATCGGAGCCACCAAAAAATCATTCCCCCATAGATAGGCATCATCATAATTAAATAGTTTCTCGTTATTGGGTTCTTCAAAGAACAGCGGACGCATTAAGGGCGCGCCGGTTTTATGATTCTGATACACCAACTGATAATTGTACGGCAATAAACGGTAACGCAATTCAACCGCTTTCTTTGACAAGACCTTGGCGCTGTCACTCCGAAATACAGGCTCGCTGGGTACCGCTTCTTGGGCATGGGGACGGTAGATCGGCTGAAAGACCCCGTACTGCATCCACCGCACGTATAGCTCATCATCCAGATTATCTCCCGCGAAACCGCCCAGATCGCTGTGCATATAGCCAATGCCCTGCATCCCCATTTGCAGCGAAATCTCGGGCTGACTTTGCAAGCCGCCCCAGCTGCGAGCTACATCGCCCGTCCACGGAATAATGCCAAATCTTTGCGACCCTGAATACCCGGCCCGCATCAAAATAAAGGGCCTCATATCCGGATTGTACTCATAAAACGCCTCGTCTACTAATTTAGCCCATTGATGTCCGTAAATATTATGCACCTCATTGGCGGTGCCGGTGGCGTGAACCGCTTCAGATGGATGAACTTCAGGTTCACCCAAGTCGCCCCACATTCCTGTGACACCCATACTCAACAAATCTTTATAAATATTCTTATACCAGTTATAGCCCTTCTCATCAAAAACATCAATAATTCCGGTATTACCGAAAAAGAAATCGAAGGTTAAGGGATTGCCCAACGAATCTTTAGCCAATACGTCATTTTTTACGGCTTCATCCCATCTATTAGATGTGGTCTGCACATAGGGTTCGGTAATCAAAATGGTCTCGACGTGATCTTCGCGAAGATCCTCAATCATCTGCTCGGGTCTTGGAAAAGAATCAGCATAAAAAGCTAAATTTCCCATATTGCCTTTCATCTCTTTGCCAAACCAAAACAGATCCAGGATGATCGCGTCCATCGGAATTTCTTCCTCCCTGAAAAGTTGTGCCGTTTCCAACACTTCTTCCTGAGAGTGGTATCCAAATCGACTGGAAAAATTGCCCATCGCCCAGCGTGGAAGCATCGGCTGTTTACCCGTGAGATCGGTAAAACCATCAATAATATTTAACCACGAACTATCACTAACTATCTGGTAAGTTATTCTCCCATTGATGGTCTCATAGGCCAGAGTATTATTATTCTTACTATCCAGATCCAAAAAGCCAATTGGAGCATTATCAAAATGGAGCAAATATTGTTTAGATGATAATACCACGGGCATGGTATAGTTAAGCAGTTCACTGCGCTCTCCATAA
>CAYNKF010000458.1:0-1947 GCA_964397705.1 uncultured Balneolaceae bacterium
GAATTCAAAGATTTTTACCGTGATGCTAAAGGGGAGATCAAAAAGAAAATTATTTTAAAAGTAAGTGATTTTCGATCAGCCCTGATACAGGGAAAATATCTGGCCAAAAAGGGGCTGGAGGTTTTTGAGTATCGCATTGAGTCCGGATTAAATTGTGGGGGACATGCATTTCCATCCGATGGACACCTGATGCCCAGTTTGCTTAGTGAATTTCGTGAAAAAAGAGAACAGCTTACCAAAGCCGTACAACCCCTCATTGAAAAATATTATGAAGAGAATGGTAATGGGTTTTCAGATGATTGGGAAATTACAGAACCAAAACTTACCGTACAGGGTGGTATTGGGGTAAGTGGTGAAGCGGATCGTCTGTTGAATGAGTTTGAAATGGATGCTACCGGTTGGGGCAGTCCGTTCCTGTTGGTGCCCGAAGCTACAACGGTGGACAAACCTACACGTCAGCTGTTAGAAAATGCGGGCGAAAAAGAGTTGTACCTAAGTGGGGTTTCTCCGTTGGGCGTGCCGTTCAATAATGTAAGGGATACCGGATCTGAGCAATGGCATCAAGAACGCATTAAAAAAGACAAGCCGGGTTCGCCCTGCCCAAAAGGATTTCTAAAATCCAATACTGAATTTACCGAACAGCCTATCTGTACGGCTTCTACCCAATATCAGTTGCTCAAGCTTGATCAAATTGCACAAAGTGAAATGTCAGTAGATGAAAAAGAGCAAAAGCGTGAGAAAGTTCTCAGCAAAGCATGTCTGTGTGACCATTTGGGTAATGGTGCACTGATTAATTTAGGTATTTTGGCTGAACACCGTGCTCCGCAGGCTATCTGCCCGGGACCAAATATTGCTTATTATGATGGCAAATACTCACTTCGGGAGATGGTTGACCACATCTACGGACGAAGCGAATCGCTGGCTTCTGATGAGCGTCCCCATATGTTTGCCAAAGAGATAACCTTGTATGTTGATTACGTCAAGGAGCTGGCAGAGCAGTTGGGTGACGAAACCGGGTTGAAGAAATTGCAAAAATTTCAGAAAAACCTGGAAGAAGGGATGGAGTTTTGCTTGCAAATTGCAAATTCAAAGCCTTATCAGGATGAAAATCTGCCTTCAATTTCCTTTACTGTATCCAAGCAGAAAAAGCGTCTGCAGTCTATTTTGGATAGATATGAAGAACGCATTTCTGTGAAAGTGTAAATCAAAAATTAAATTGAGCTTTTATAAAATCAAAGTGTCACCCCGAAGTTATTTCAGCATGACACAAGTGGTTTTGTAAAATTTCATTAAAGGAAGGAGTTTTTATGGCAGATAAAAGAGAACGATCATGGGCTGAACCATACAAAATTAAGATGGTGGAGCCGGTTCAGATGATCAGCAGAGAAGAGCGGGAGAAAGCAATTAAAGAAGCCGGTTATAATACATTTCTACTGCGATCCCGTGATGTCTACATCGACCTGTTGACCGATAGCGGTACGTCGGCTATGAGTGATCGCCAGTGGGCAGGTATGATGATGGGTGACGAAGCCTATGCCGGCAGTGATAATTTTTATCATCTTGAGGATGCAATCCAAAAATACTACGGTTACGAACACATAGTACCCACTCACCAGGGACGCGGAGCCGAGCACATGATTTCTCAGCTGATGATTGACGAGGGGGATTTTGTGCCCGGCAATATGTATTTCACGACTACCAAGCTGCACCAGGAATTGGCCGGCGGAACCTTTGTGGATGTGATTATTGATGAAGCACACGATCCCGAGAATGAGCATCCCTTTAAAGCCAACGTGGATCTTAATAAACTAGAAGATCTTATCAAAGAGAAAGGGCCTGATAAGATTCCGTATGTCTCAATTGCAACCTCAGTTAATATGGCCGGCGGTCAACCCATTTCGATGGCCAATTTGAAAGAAGTTCGTAAGCTGACGACCCAATATGATA
>CAYNKF010000459.1:0-1932 GCA_964397705.1 uncultured Balneolaceae bacterium
AACAGCCTCAAAGTCGAGTTTCTTAAATTCTTCAGCATATTCAAAATCCTCGTCCATTGGGGTACTCTTCGAGGAACGCTGACGCAGCATATCCACATTTAGTCGTTCAGGCCACCATTTCTCGAGTTTTGTACCGCCAGTAGCGGTTTCATTTGAATCCCCATTATGAAACGGGCACTTGCTTTCGTTGCTGCTTGATGTATTATGAGATTTATCTTTATCCATAGAACAGTTAGTTATTAAATTTTTTATTTGTCTGTTTAATCTAACCAAATCCTTCATTCATATAAATTGTTTTCTGATAGAAAAATACTATAAGTGATATTAGACTTAGTTATATACTTCGTCACAAACGATATTTTTGTAACCTCTATCTTTCGTTCTGAATCCTTAATTAATTTCTGCAAATAATTTTAAGCTAAAAAAATCTTTTATCGAGTAGATAGAGAGAGAGTAAACGATTTTTGTTTATAATAACTTATGATAACTTTGGAAGTTATTGTCGTTTCAAAATCAAATGCATAATCGAGTATGAAAAAAATAGCAGGTTTACCGGTTTGGATTATCGTTTGCAGTTTAGCCGGAGTATTTGGAGCTCAGTTTGAGCCCGGCACGTGGTACGAACTCTTGCAAAAACCAAGCTGGACCCCACCGAACTGGGTCTTTCCCGTAGTTTGGCCCATCCTGTATGTAATGATGGGGACTTCGGCCTGGCTTGTCTGGCGAATGGATACTGTTTCTTTATCAGATTATGAATTTAAATGGTTTTTTATACAGCTCATACTCAATGCACTGTGGTCGTGGCTCTTTTTTGGAAAGCACTACATTTCAACCGGCTTGGCTGAAATATTATTGCTTTGGATTGCCATTGCCTTTACTCTGCTTCTATTCTGGAAAAAGAATCGTTTTGCAGGACTACTCCTCCTCCCCTACCTGCTTTGGATAAGTTATGCTTCGGCCCTGAACTTTGCGATCTGGCAACTTAATTAACTATCGTATTATTTATGCAGCAGTATGATTATATCATAGCAGGTGCAGGTGCATCGGGACTTTCCCTGGCCTGGAAAATGCTGCATTCTCCCTTATCAGAAAAAAAGATCCTTGTACTGGATCAATCTCTAACCCCCACGAATGATAAAACATGGTGTTTTTGGGATGCTTCCGATCCTCCCTTTGAGGACCTGATTTATCAGAAATGGACCGATGCGGAAGTCAGTATGTTTGGGAATCGTTCTATCGAATCTCTAACCGATTATACCTACTACTGTCTGCGTAGCGGTGACTTTCGCAACCATATTTTAAACAGTCTTGAAGAACATCCTAATTTTGACCTGCTTGAAACTTCAATAAAGGAGCTATCATTTGATGGCCAAAATCCCACCTTACTTACGGATGCAAGTTTATTTAAAGCAGACTATATTTTCCAGAGTTGTTTTACCCCTTGGGATAAGGGCAAAGATTATCCTCGACATCCTCTGCTACAACACTTTTTGGGATGGGAAGTTACCACAGCAAAACCTGTTTTTGATGATAGTGTTTTCACCTTAATGGATTTTGATCAAACATTTGAGGAGGGCATAGCTTTCATATATATGCTGCCCTGGTCTAAAACTTCTGCTCTCATTGAGTACACAATTTTTTCAGACACATTACTTAAAAAAAAGCAGTACGAGGAAAAAGTGTCCCTTTATTTAAACAATCGATTTAATTTAAAGCCGGTTGATTATGCCATCGAACGAAAGGAGTTTGGAAAGATTCCAATGGAAGATCGCCCCCATAAACCATGGTATAAACCCAGCATACTTAATTTGGGTACCGTTGGCGGAGTTACCAAACCCTCTACCGGCTATACCTTCATGCGCATCCAAAAACAAACGGATGAAATTGTCACAAAGTTATTATCGGGTAGTAAATTACAGCCGCCTCCCCCTT
>CAYNKF010000460.1:0-1929 GCA_964397705.1 uncultured Balneolaceae bacterium
CTGCAAGTAAAATCGATAATAGGCTTATTTTCTTCATAATTGTTCGGTTTTAAATTTAAAATCGTTTTAAAATCAGACTATTTAGTAGCCAGGATTTTGTTCCAGGTTCAGGTTCGAGTTCACATCTGATGATGGGATAGGGAAGATTTCGTACTTCTCGTCAGTCCCGGCTCCATTTGGATCACTACCTTTCATAGACCAGATATAATCATCTCCAGTGTACCACCCATATCTTCTCAGGTCGGTTCTGCGATGCCCTTCCCAGTGAAGTTCCCTGGCCCGCTCGTCGAGAATGAAATTCAGAGTCAATTCATTGGAGCTGATGTTCGCTATGTCTGAACCATAGGCTCGTTCCCGAAGGTCATTGACCAAGGTTAACGCTTTGTTTTGATTACCGGAGTTCCCTCGAAGGGTCGCTTCAGCATACATTAGGTAGACATCGGCTAAACGGAACATGGGGAAGTCGATATCGACAAAGGTCAGGTCTGAGCCAGTTTGACCATTTTTAGTGATATTTTTCCACTTACCGAGAGCATACCCGTTGGTAAATTCAGATAACCCTTGAATAGATGGAATCTCTTTTTCCTGACCATCGGTAAATAGGGAATTCTGCTTGTTTGCTATTTCAACCTCATAGGTCAGATCATTGAGATTAACAGTAACCTTATGAAGACCCGGTTTTTGGGCAACTAAGTTTGCACCATTCTCTTCCAAAGTACCATCTCCTTCATTGTCACCCCAATTAGTGGTCCAATTATTGTCAGTGGCAAATTTGAATTCAGACCCAGCATTACTTACATAAAAGTAACCTTCATAGATGTCGTCGTTATTATAAGAGACGAGGGGTGAAGAGTCTTCTGGTGTCCAGTCAGAACCATAACCGCTGGAAGATTGATAACCCCCAGGGATATAAATTTCAGGATCGTTATTTGTATTTTCAGTCATGTAACCATTAAAACGATCTCCGTCATCTAGTTTGTCAGCGAACTGCGGTGTAACGCGATGTCCGGCCCAACCGCCATCGAGCCCGAAACTTCCGGCATTCATATTTCCTCCAACTGCTGCGTGAGCAATGAAGGTCGTACCACCGTATGTTTGGATATTCACACCATCAAAGGGAATAGCAAAGATGACACCGTTTGCTTCATGGTTATCTGCGAGAAACAGATTTCCGTAATCATTTTCCAGGGTATAACCTCCTTGGTCGATAACGTTGTTGGCGTAGGTAACCGCATCGTCATAACGAGGTTCGTCAATATATACTTCAGCATTGAGGTACAGCTTCGTTAGAAGAGTCCAAACCGCTGCTTGATCGGCACGACCATACTCATTGTGTCCCGGAGCAGGCATATTGCCTTCGATATCCATAAGCTCACTTTCTATATAGCTAAAGAGCTCCTGGGCACCGATGGGTTCCGGTTGGTAAGCCCCGACGGGGTCATCTTCGGTCACGAAGGGCACATTCCCGCCAAACATATCCAGTGCATGCCAGTAGCTGAGTGCACGCAGGAAGCGAGCCTCGGCAAGATACTGTTGCACTTGCTGATTGTCATTGCCTTCTGCATTGCGAATAAATTCGTTGGCAAGGGCAATTTGGTAATAAATACGACTATAAAGCCCCATTACGAAGTCATTGGACGCAGTCCACGCTTGGTAATTGTATGAAGGCAGACCGGGATCATTCCATCCGACAACAGCTTCATCCGTTGGGATTTCCTGTGCCACCCAGAGCTGACGAAGATAGCTTGAAAATCCTTCATCAATACCCTGAATATCAGCATCGCCTGCGGGTCCTTGCTGTCCGGTGGTGGCAAAGCCTGCATATAATTTGGCAAGCACTTGCCGGTAATTATCCGGACTGGTATAAACAGACTCTGATGTTTGTACATCGTCATCAATCGGACTGGTATTAAGATCGTCCGTACATGA
>CAYNKF010000461.1:0-1904 GCA_964397705.1 uncultured Balneolaceae bacterium
TCAATCTGGTAATGCAATCCACGTATAGTATTCTTTTGGGATTTTGACAGGTTATCCTGCACAAAATGGACCTCAATATCTTTCTCTTTCAAATGCTCCTCGCGATAGGTTTCCAGGAAAAAGCCCCGCTCATCCCTATACACTTCCGGCTTTAGCAAGATTACATCCGGAATATCAGTTTTTACAATCTCCATAACTTTTTTTGAATACGATTAACAGTCGATCATAAAATGAAATAACTATGGCAAACTATTCCAATGGTTTATTTTCCATACTATAGGCTGAGAGTAAATCGTCCAATTCTATTAAATGTTTTTTTACGATAATGCTCTGACTGATTGCGAATATATGATTTTACTTTTTCAATAGCAGAACCTGATACCGAAAATGCGCTATAACCCCTGACCCAGCTATAAATAAAAGAATCTAATAAAGAATTCCGCAGGTTTCTGGGATGATATGGTACTCAATACTTCAACAACGCCCGTCATTGAGCTATGCCCTTCAAAACTTTGGTGTAGTAGGAATCGTAGTGAAGCAATCTCCTTGTGGTAATCACTGCTATATGATTCTTCATGCAATGATATTGCTTTTACAGTAGTTCCTCATACAAATCACGCCAGTCAGAATTTAACCTTTCGATCAAATCTATTTTATCTTGTCGAGAACCCGCCTTGATCTGCTTTTCCCGTTCAATGGCATCTTGCGGGCAATCATATTCCTCAAAGTATACCAATTTTGTGCAGTTGTATCGCTTTGTAAAACCCTCCACCAATCGATATTTATGCTGCCAACCTCGGTAAATGATGTCGCCTGTCATGCCGGTATAGAGCACTGTACAATGAATGTTAGTCATAATAAAAATGTGATACTTCTTTTTCATAGGATAGTAAGACCTTAGTTGTTACCCATCCTTACAAAAATAGCGATGATTTTGAGTGGTATTGCAAGGATGGAGGGGCAAAACTTCGTTTTAAAACAACGACCGTCATTGCGAACGAAGTGAAGCAATCTCCTGGAAACGATTTTCTAACACATGAGTGGCGATTCCTCCAAATTCTATGTGAGCCTCTTAAGGGAGATTACTTCGGTCATAGAAAACCACACTTCCCTCGTAATGACTCAGCTATATTTGGTTTAGGAATAAACCTTCAGACCCTGCACGAGTAACAAAACATAAACTACCACGGTCTTCCGACTGCCCCCTCACAGTGCCGATTCCAAGTCTTCTCGGTAGGATGTTCTGTATCAGGACGTGTTATTTTACTTACAACTGACTAAGCAACTTCTGGAGCCCATCTTCCCATTCTATGATTTCACTACCCTCTACCGACTCAATCTTTTGAGTATTTAACTTTGAGAAAAACGGTCGCTTCGCTTTGGTGGGAAAAGCATCGGAGTCAACGGCTTCTAATGAAATATTCGTATCATTTATCTCAAAAATTGCCTTGGCTAAATCATACCAGCTAATCAATCCTTTAGAGGTGATATGATAGGTCCCAATTTTATTTTTCCCAAGTAAATTGAGGCCATTCTTGACAACGTTATCAGCAAAAGATGGACTGCCCCACTGGTCATCTACAATCTGCAACTCATCGCGTTCCTGTCCCAGCTGCAACATAGTTTTGACAAAGTTAGAACCAAACTGCCCGCACAACCATGATACGCGCATGATCAAATGGTTTTCGGCAGTCTGACGAATAGCCTGCTCTCCCTCCCACTTGGTTCTGCCGTACCAGTTAACAGGATCAGCCGGATGATCTTCGGGATAGCCCTCCGGAAATTCCCTCTTATTAAGTTTTGTCCCGGGAAACACATAATCAGTTGAATAGTGAACCAACTTAAATTCCAGCTGCTTACTAAGTTCTGCCAGGTACAACGGGGCCTCCATATTGACCTTGCGG
>CAYNKF010000462.1:0-1904 GCA_964397705.1 uncultured Balneolaceae bacterium
CTTACTTACTTCTGATGGCGACATTCCCCGAGCCATAGCCATCTGTTCCACCTGAGACAGGGTATATCCCTGACTCTGAGCGCGTTCCCACAACCGCTGCACCTGTTGGTCCGAAAGATCACTGGATCTGAGATTTTCAAAATCGATAGACCCAATATCCTGTGCAGCCGCACCGGCAATACAAATAAATAAAAATGCAAATAATATTGTCGCTGTACGTTGTAGCTGTTTCTTAATCGCCATCTGTTGATAAAAAATTACTATTACTTTGTTATAATCAAATTGTTCTTATCCCAAAAAGGCTACAAAAATCTTAATTGGAAATGGTTTCAAAGGTAATAAATATTACCTAGAAACGATACATCAAATAATCTGCTAGTATGTAACTAATTCTTTATACCGCGATCCAAAAAATAAATACCCCAAAGCCCCAAAAATGCCTGCAAATAAAAATAATATTATTACGAGTATTCTATTCGGGCTACTTCTTTCAACTGGAACTTGTACCGGCTCTAGTACCTCAAATACAGGTGTTTCTTCCTGTAGGCGAAGCCTCGTTTCTTCAAGCTTCTGTGATATTCCACTGTAAAGACTAAAGGCTAAATCATATTCAGATTGTAGTTTTTGCTCTTCGGTTTGCGCTCTTGCTGTACTTATATATTTATTTTGATCACGGAAGATTGCCAAGGAATCTCGAATCTTAAAGAAACGCTGCTCTGCTTTTGCATGCTCTTTTTCCAAATAAGTTAAATCTACCTTTATTTTATTAGTACGATATTGAACTAAATATTTCGTCAAATTATCTATAGTACGTTTGGCGATATCAGCTGACAATTTGGGAGTCGGCATTGTCGCCTGAATACCTACTATACCCGATTCTTGGTCTACAGAAACAAATACTTGTTGGCGCATCCAATCAATCAGCTGCATTTTTTGGGAATCAATCGCTATTATGTTGTTTTCTTTGGATGGGCTGCTTTTTTGTTGTTCTTTTTCTGTTATAACCCAATCAGAGATCAGCGTTTTTACAGTCAATGGTAATCCAATGCTGTAATTGATGAGGTAATCCCAAGCAGTAGGTCTATAAAGCTCTTCAAAAAATTCAAAAACTGAAACCGTAGTTTTATATCTCGGATAATAAAACTCTTGATTTATCATATCTAACTGAAAAGGTAAAGAAGATACAATCTGGGGATAAAGCTCTACTCTTATAGCATTACTATTTGAGGCATAAGTACCATTTCCTATACCTAACATTCGTCCATACTTTTGGAAAAATTGTTCCGCATTTCCTACAGTGGAACTCTCAATACTATACTCCGGCATCAGCAAAGCGGTACTGGTATATTGGGATGGAATCAAGAAAGATATGACAACTCCCAAAATAAAAAATACCGTAACTGCTTTGAAAAAGAACTTTCGGTTCTCCGTAAGGAAGCTTAAGATTTTTCGGCCATCAATTTTATTCTCAGCCCATTGCCTGTACTGTTCATATTCTTCAATCGAAACAAGGATATAATCTCTATTGCCTCGTTGAATTAATCTCCTCTCTCGTGATGATTTATTATTACCGTGATCAGCGGAAATCAAGTTAAAAATATTTTGTTACGATATTTAAAGAACTATAATCTAAAAGTTTTTTTAAACATTCAAATTTCTACCCTTAAAGTATCATCCCTGCCCCGGCGGTCTCGTTGGTATACTCATCAATCAGGATAATACTTCCCGTTTTTCGGTTGCGCTTATATGAATCATAAAACAGGGGCTTGGTCGTACGGATCTTAATCCGACCAATATCGTTGAGTCCGATCTCTTTATCTCCTTCCACGCGGTGGAGCGTATTAATGTTTACTTTGTATTTGACATCCTTGACGATGCATCGCGCTTCTTTTGTGGTATGCTTA
>CAYNKF010000463.1:0-1899 GCA_964397705.1 uncultured Balneolaceae bacterium
GATCTCCTTTCTTGCTTCATTCCAGTAAAAACCTGCTACCAGGGCAACAATAACCGTAACTCCAATAAATATTCTTATTAGTCTCGATCTCATAAAATTCAGTTAGCCGTATTTATTAAAAAAGGGATGGTATTTTACTTGACCTTCGGGGACCTCTTTGTTGAAAGACTGCACGAGGAAATACTCCTTTGGGACCCCTTCATAAACAAGTTTGGGTTGCTGTTTGAACCCAAATCTCTTGTAATACGTAGGTTCGCCCACTAACACACAGCCCTTAGCCCCAATATTTCTTAACTCTGTCAAACCGTGCTCAATTAGCTTGGACCCAATGCCCCGGTTTTGGAATTCAGGATCAACTGATACCGGAGCAAGCCCATACCAGGAATCAAATGCTTCATCTATAGTAATCCTTGAAAAAGCAATATGACCAACAATATTTTCATCAACCTCAGCAACAAGAGATATTGAAAGGGCATTATCATCCCTCAATTCTGAGACCAATAACTGTTCTTTTGCATTACCGTATGGATGATCTTTAAAAGCAGCTTCTACAAGCTGAGTAATGCGATCGATATCTGCTGGTTTTTCGGAACGAATGCTAAGTCTATCAGCCATAGATTCTGAATAGTATCTTTTCCTAATTATTTTTTTTATGAGCAAGTGCTGAGGGCGCCTGGCAACCAACGATGGCCGGAGCTTTCTGAATAAGGTCGTCATTTTCCAACGCCTCAACCATAAAAAGCCCGAAATCTATTCGGCGTGTTAGGTTACTCTCAAGAATAGGGTCTCCGACATGTTCACTCCATACCGGCAGGCCCTGACTTTCGCCTTCTTCAAGGTCACTGCCTCGTACTACCGTCCACTTTCTATCACTGCCAAATATCCTCTCGCATGCCTCCACCTGATCATTCAAATCTGCGTATCCCAATTTCCTTGCTACCCACCCTCCAACATTGACGATAAACTTAAGCTTCCATGAATATTGATCTTTACCATCACGACTAATATGCCAGCCACATGAAAAGATAAGACGGGCATCCGGTTCGGCGTAATCAAGGACCGCCTGGGCTGTTCCCGATGAATAATTATCCGTTCCCCAAGGGACCAACACCGTTAGCACACCATCACATCCCTTCACCGCTTTTTTGATGACATCCCGATCATTCGTCCTCCCCGTAACAATCTTTATTTGATCTTTAAACTGATCAAGCTTAGCAACACTTTGTTCTCGGCAGACACCCACAACCTCATAATTGTGATCCAGTGCATGCTGTATCATATACTTCCCAAGCTTTCCAAAAGCACCAACTATGCAAACTCTCTTCATATCACCTCGATGGTTTATGATGTTAAGAGCCCATCAACTACTTGAAAAATCTTATACATATGGACTGTATGTTTCTTCACCATATCCATCAAAATACACAATTAATTTTTGAAAAAGGAGGCCGCAAATAATTCCATACCCAATGCTAACCCAAACTTCTCACAAAAGTATACATGATCCCTATCACATACAGAATACCAAATATTTCTTTGTTATAACGAGCTACCCACACCGGCAGATAAATATCAAAATTATCCTGGCGATTTTCGGTATATCGGCCGGCGATAGGAGTGAGGGGACACTTCCAGCTATTGGCAACCAGGATGAGCACCTCCAGAAAGACCACGGCACAAAGTATGCCGGCGATCTTAACATTATCCATCCACGCATACACAGGAATAGCCAAGATACATCCGGCAAAAAACGCCCAGGCCACCGTATGAATAAGCTTAATAGCTCGTAATGTCGACTTTGGATTCATCAGTTTACTATTTACAAATATAACGCAAAATGCCCTGTATTTACTTCAAGTAATTATGGGTATTTACCATCTTATACTTTGGGTCTCTGCT
>CAYNKF010000464.1:0-1896 GCA_964397705.1 uncultured Balneolaceae bacterium
ATATTTATAGCCGAAAATTATGTGTTTATCATCCAAAATTGAAGTCTATATTTTAGTCACTAATTTGGTAGTTATGGCTGATTCAAGCGAGCGCCCCTTGGTGCCAGTTACTATTCGTGATTTATCTCCCTATGTAGCAGGTAAAACCATTGCTGAAGTCGAGGAAGAATATCAGCCTCCGCAAATATCCAAACTGGCATCTAACGAAAATAGGTTGGGATGTAGCCCTAATGTGAAGCATGAAGTGGTGAAGGCAATGCAGGAAATCCAGGATTATCCAGATCCGATTTCCAGGCAGCTTCGTGAGGTTCTGGCAGAGGAGAATAATGTACAGCCGGACAATATAATGATTGCTGCAGGATCTGAAAGTGTCATAGCAAATCTTTGCCGGACTTTTTTCTTAAATCATGAAGAAGCTATTACTGCCGATGCTACATTCGTCGGCTTTTTTGTTCAGGCAAATATTCGCGGAGTTTCGATCAACAAAGTACCAGTGACCGATGACTATCGGTTTGATCTCGAAGCAATGGCAGAATGCATCTCCGATCGGACAAAAATGATTTACATCGCCAATCCTAATAATCCCACAGGGACCTATATTACTGATTCAGAGTTTGAGCGTTTTATGCGAAAGGTTCCGAGTGATGTTTTGGTGGTTATGGATGAAGCTTATTATGAATATGCCAAAGAGGTAGCTGATTATCCTCACTCACTTGACTATGATTACGATAATGTGATTACTCTGCGCACTTTCTCAAAAGCCTATGGTCTGGCGGGATTTCGCATTGGGTATGCTATTGCATCTGAGAGGATTATCAGCGAGATGATGAAAACAAAGCTGACCTTTGAACCGACGACTCCTGCACAAGCAGCGGCATTGGCAGCTCTTGGAGATCAGAAATTTCTAAAAAAGACGAAAGATGTAGTTGAAGAAGGGAAGAACAGGCTTTACCAGTTTTTTGAAAAACATGGCGTCAATTATGTCCCGTCTATTTCTAATTCGGTAATGATGATTTTGCCCGATGAGCAGGAAGCTATCGATTTTACCCAAGCTATGTTGGAAGAGGGCGTTATTTTACGGCGAATTAACGCTTTTGGATTACCGAACTGTGTACGGATTACGATCGGCCGTAAAAAGGAGATGAAGCATTTTGAGCACAGTTTTGAAAAAGTGATGAACGTATAGAATTTATTGAAATAATTTCACAAAAAATTGACAATCATGCCCACTAAAGAAGAGCAACAGAAAGAAATGCCCGAAGTAGTATCATCGATCGACTGGAGTTGGTTGGCAAAGCTGATGTTGACCTCTCGCGCTATGGATAGTAAGGAGGAAAATGAGCTTGTCCCCAATAAAGATGTACTGTATCAATTTTCGGCACGGGGCCATGAAATGGGGCAAATTTTATTGGGGTCACAGCTTACGCACAAGCATGATGCAGCCAGTGCATACTACCGCTCACGTCCGTTAATGCTTTCACTTGGATTAAGCTTGGAGGATGCTATGGCCGCACCTATGGCAAAGTCGGGCGGATACAGTGACGGGCGCGATATTGGGGTCGTTTGCAATAAACCCGGTATCGATGGTCCTACGGTGTTACCTATGGCCGGTGATGTGGGATCACAGTATACTCCGGCAGTTGGCTGGGCTCAGGGCATCCAGTATCACCAAAACCAATTAGATGAGGAAGAATATGAACGAGCCATTTCTGTTGTTTTAGGCGGTGAAGGCTCAGTTGCTACCAATGGATTTTGGTCAGCCTTGACCATTGCCACAACGCAGGATTTACCCATGCTATTTTATATTGAAGACAACGGTTATGGGATTTCAGTTCCGGGGGAATTTCAAACACCGGGGGGCAATATTGCAAAGAATCTGTATTCTTTTAAAAATAT
>CAYNKF010000465.1:0-1896 GCA_964397705.1 uncultured Balneolaceae bacterium
GACTTCCTCCATATTTATCTGTGCGGTTGTTGGTACCATCTTTTAAAAACTGATCAATGAGATATCCATTGGCTCCGTGAATTTCCACGCCATCAAAACCGGCTTCAATAGCATTGCGAGCAGCTTGTGCATAATCTTCAATTATGCCAGGAATTTCGTCTGTGTCGAGCGCTCGCGGCGTCAGAAAATCTTTCATGCCATCAGCGGTAAAAATTTGTCCCTCGGGCTTAACTGCAGATGGAGCTACAGGCGGTTCGCCATCGTGATACATTGGATGCGAAACTCTGCCTACATGCCAGATTTGGGCAAAAATCTTGCTATCCTCTTCATGAACTGCTTTCGTCACTTTCTTCCATCCTCTGACCTGTTCATCAGTATGGATGCCTGGTGTCCATGGGTAGCCGATGCCCTGCTCCGAAATTTGTGTGCCTTCCGATATGATGAGCCCGGCTGAAGAGCGTTGCCGGTAATATTTTGCCATCAAGTCGGTTGGTACGTTATTTTTATCGGCTCGGCTGCGGGTCATGGGAGCCATCACCATGCGATTCGAAAGTTCAAGTCCCGATAAATTGTAGGATGTTAACAGTGGTTGCTTACTCATATTGTTCACTTCAGTATTGGTTGTTTAATTTCTTAATTTGACTGATAGTTTAATATCAAATTATTTAATAGCAAAATAGTTATTTTCTATAGGTTCTATCGACTTATATTAAATACCAGAAATTGTTATTCTATTTGTGATGATGGATAATTATCATACATAAGCTATAGAAACAGCATTTCCATCTAATATTTATCAGATGAATTTATTTAACAGAAAAAGCGATAAAAAGGTTGGCTTGGCACTGGGTGGTGGGGCAACGCTCGGAGGAGCTCATGTGGGAGTACTTCGCGCCTTGGAGGAAACCGAAATATCCATAGACTATATTGCGGGTACTAGTATCGGCGCCATGGTGGGTGCCTTGTATGCATTTGGAATGCCAGTGGATGAAATTGAGCAAATTGCCCTGAATCTCGATTGGCCGGACATTTCAGGACTTGCACTGTCGAAAAGAGGGTTGCTCAACAATGATGAAATGGGAAAACTATTGGACAAGCATCTGGGAGATGTGTACTTCGAAGATGCTGATATCCCATTTGCCTCAGTAACTACTGATATTTCCACAGGAGAAAAAGTGATCCTTGATGAGGGTGATGTCTCCGAGGCAGTAAAAGCAAGTACTTGCATACCTGTTCTTTTTGAGCCTATAGAATATAACGGACGTCTTTTAGTAGATGGGGGACTTAAGGAAAGTGTTCCCCTATCAGCCATTCAACAAATGGGTGCCGAATATACCATCGGTGTTGATCTAAATGCCCATCGTAAATATAAACGACCCGAAAATATTTTAGATATCTTGAATAACACGCTCGAAATTGCTTTAAAGCATCTGGCAAACGTGAATTCCAGAGAAATTGATTTGCTTATCCAGCCGAATCTGGCAGAGTTTAGCAGAAGCGAAACCAAGGATATTGATAAGATGATTTCGGAAGGCTACAAGACTGCTAAAGATATGTTGGAGAAAGAGGAGATTAATTAAAGCAGGATCTATATCGTTATTACTTTATTTTTCTGATCTCTCCATTATCCTTGGAACCCCCAATCAGCTTTTACCGTACACGGTGGCAATACTTCCCCGGGTCACCTCATTTTCCGGGGATGCTAAATAGGCAATTTCTTGCGCCAGCTGTTCGGGCTTGGGCCACTTATCGAAATCAGCGTTAGGCATACCTTCACGATTTTGCGGAGTATCGATGACTGATGGTGCAATAGCGTTGACCAAAATATTATCCTCCACGACTTCAGACGCTAAGGATTCTGTCAATGCAGCAACTCCTGCTTTAGCGCTGGTGTAA
>CAYNKF010000466.1:0-1871 GCA_964397705.1 uncultured Balneolaceae bacterium
AAATTCGAACGTATTGAAGAGCCGATGGCACGCATCGGTGGGTTTACATATCTGATGGATGCGGCCCGACGTTATACCTGCGCGGGTTTAGATATTGGAGAAAAGCCTTCTGTGGTAACGGCGATTGCAAAATACAACTTCACAGAGTTGGGTCGGCAGATTATTAATGATGCCATGGATATACAAGGTGGAGCCGGAATCTCAAGAGGTCCTCGTAATATTTTTGCGCATGGATACACTTCATTGCCAATTGCCATCACGGTTGAAGGCGCAAATATTCTTACTCGAAGTCTGATGATATTTGGGCAGGGCGCTATTCGTTGTCATCCCTATGCCTACGATGAAATTGATGCACTAACACGCGGAGATGTCAAAGCTTTCGACGATGTATTTTGGAAGCATATTGGTCACGTGGTGCAAAACATGTCACGTTCTATGCTGATGAGTCTGACGCGCGGGAAAATTGCTTCATCCCCTGTTGGTGGACCTGCAAAAAAATATTATAAGAAGCTTTCATGGGCATCTGCTTCATTTGCATTCTTGGCAGATATTGCCTTGGGTTCGTATGGCGGCGGACTTAAAATTAAGGAGAAAATAAGTGGACGCTTTGCCGATATTTTAAGCTGGATGTATCTTGCTACAGCGACATTGCGAAGATATGACGCAGAAGGCCAGCGCGAGGAAGACCGCATCTTTTTTGAATGGTCTATGGAATACGCGTTTTCTCAGATTCAGGAAGCTTTTGATGCCATTTACCGTGAAATTAAGGTGCCGGGGCTCAGTTGGCTATTCCGCGGACCTATTGCCTTATGGTCGCGTATGAACCGTATGGGTAGTAGCCCATCAGATAAACTTGGTCATAAGGTAGCGCAGGCTATGCAGCAAACAGGTGAGCAACGAGATCGTATAACCGACGGAATCTTTATACCTGAAGATAAAGAAGAAGCACTTGGACGTTATGAGTATGCATTCCGTCTGTCGGAGGAAGCCGCCCCTGTTTACAAAAAAATATACAAAGCGACCAAGAAGAAAGAATTACCCAAAACTCAGGCTCGCTTTGTTATTGATCAAGCAGTGGAGAAAGGCATTATCACTAATGATGAAGCTAAGCTGCTACGCAAAGCCGAAGATGCAAGAGTAGATATGGTACAGGTAGATGAGTTTACCCTCGAGGAGTATGAAAACCTGACGCCTTCTACTCCAAAACTTAAAGACAGTGCCGAGGCTGAAAATATAGCTGGATAAATCACTTACCAATATCTTTTAATTTTAGAGCCCTGTCAGTTTTTATAACTGGCAGGGCTTTTTTGTTGGAGTGGCTATATTGACTTATTCGATATATTTTAGTTAATTAAACTAAGCAAGTTTATATAAGTAGTTGTAAATTCTACTTAGAATAATTAAAATAGGATAATATAGTATGCCTGGTTCCCAGTTAGATCATATTGACCGAAAAATATTGACTATTCTTCAGCAAGACGGACGTATCGCTAATAATAAACTGGCAGAAAAAGTGGGTCTTACTACCACGCCAACATTGGAGCGCGTTAAGCGGTTGGAGCGTGAAGGTGTCATAAAGGGATATAGTGCCCGTGTTGATGAAGAAGCTATAGGAAAGGGATTAGTTGTATTTTGTTCACTTCGATTGGCAGTGCACCAGATGCATACGCTGGATGAAGTGTGCGATCAAATTAATGAAATGTCCGAGATTCAGTCATGTTATCATATAACAGGCGATTCCGACTTTTTGTTGAAAATTCTTGTTGCAGATATGCCGGCCTACGAAAAGTTCATGCATGATAAATTAACACGTCTCCCGGGCATTGAGCGGATCTACAGCAATATCGTCCTGTCCACTAAAAAAGAAAACG
>CAYNKF010000467.1:0-1864 GCA_964397705.1 uncultured Balneolaceae bacterium
CGTCTGTAGATGATATTTAGCAGTTATCTGTGACAGGATAACTGCTAATTTTTTTTATCCATTCCTTCCTCTTCAAATAATGTATTCAACAAGATCTTATGTACTATATATTTCATTAATTGTAATAACATATAGATCTGTTCATACCCTTTTCTTCACCCTATTACATTATTTTTTGATCTTATTGATCTTCTTTTTTACTTGATCAAATAAAAAATATTTCGGGTTTAGATAAAGCCCTATATACTACTAACGTTCGCATTTGTTATAGAAAATCAGTCTATGATTGATGTAATTCTTCTTCACTTATAAGTAATTATTTAGAAGCAGCCTCATTCCTATAAAGGCCAAAAAATATGTTTACCAAAGGTAAAATCAAGAAGACAAATGCGGCTATTATTATAATTTTTGTGGTGATTGCCGCTTTTACGTTTATTGCTGGGCATTACGGTACTAAAACTACTTCGGCAACTCGTGCCTACGTCACGGGTGAAGGACAATGGACAAAAGCTCAGAAAGAAGCAACGCATCAACTCATCCTATACAGTATTCATCAAGACACAAGTTATTACAACAACTTCCAGCAACAACTGAAACTACACCATAATTTTACCGAAGCACGCGAAACACTTCTCTCCGAAAACCCGGATATTTCACTAGCCACTAAAAATTTTGCGACCTCTGATCTCCATACTGATGATATTGAACTCATAATTTGGCTAACTCTTAACTTTAAAGAGTTCACTCAGTTTAAAAAGGCTTTGACTATTTGGGAAGAAGGTGATAGCTACATTAGCAAGCTAGACAGCCTAGGCTACCAAATTCATCAAACAGTACAAGATGAAGAGATGGATCAATCGCAACAATTACAATATCTGAGTAAAATCTCGTCGCTTGACAATACATTAACAAATCTCGAAACACGCTTTTCATCTGTAATGGGGGCAACTGCCCGTTGGGTTCAAACCACCGTTTTCTGGACTATAATCACCGTTGGAGCGCTACTTATTATAATTGGTTATCTATTAACCCACCGCTTTTTTAAGCAAATAAATAAACTCAACAGGCAGCTTTTCGAAAGCGAAGCCAAATTTAAAAAGGTATTAAAACATTCCCGGGATGTAATCTATCAGCTCAATTTTGATACGGCAGACTATGAGTATATGAGTCCCTATGTAGAAAAAATGCTTGGTTATAAAGCTGAAGAAATACTGAAGAGTGGTAAAGAATTTATTTTAAACCGTATCCATCCGGATGATCTCGAAAGGCTCAATCGGGAAGTTAACCAAATGGAAGGAGAGCAGTTAGAAGAACAGTTTTCTCAAACAACTGAATTCCGGATAAAAAAGAACGATGGCAGTTACGTCTGGGTAAACAATCAGCGTTCGCTTGTTAAAAACGAAGATGGTGACCCTACTGCCATAGTAGGAAGCGTCAGGGATATTTCCGATCGCAAAAAACACGAAGTCGAAATCCAAAAAGCCTTAAAAGAGAAAAAAACACTTTTAGAAGAAATCCACCATCGCGTCAAAAACAACCTTGCTGTTATTTCCAGTCTCCTGGAATTACAAAAACAAGAATCAGAGGAAGCCGTAGGCGAAGTACTTGAAAAAACTCAAACCCGCATTCAATCAATCGCAAAAATTCATGAAAAGCTGTACCAGACCGCAGATCTATCCAACATCGAAATTGATGAATACATCGAAGAGTTTACAACGGTGATCTTTAATACCTACAATATCGCTAACAGAGAGATTTCAATCAAAACAGATTTAGAATCATTTAAATTGGATATCCTCAAGGCCGTACCACTTGGTTTGATATATAATGAGCTTTTGAATAACGCATTTAAACATGGCTTTGC
>CAYNKF010000468.1:0-1859 GCA_964397705.1 uncultured Balneolaceae bacterium
AAGATTAAACCCAATATTAATTTTTTTTAATATTGGCAAGACCGTTGGTGATGGATACTCATTAAATAAAGACTAAGCTATTTCCTTAATCCTATTTTCAAATCGTATAGTGCAATGAAAAATCGTCTACTTCTTCTACTTCCCCTCGCAATGATCTTGTTAATGCAGGCATGCGGAGCTGATGACTCCATTATTATTGCCGGACAGGTGGTAGAATCCGGAAATAATAATCCCATTAACAATGCCATTGTAGAAGTTACCGAACCTAGCAATCTGCAACAGACCGCAACCACTGATTCTTCGGGCAACTTCTCCTTTGATGTGGAACCCGGCAGTGAAACGGTCAATGTTACCCTCGAAGTGTCAAAGCCCGGTTATGAAACGAAAACAACGAGCTTTAAGATTTCGGAGGATTCTGATATCGATGATCTGGTTATACGAATGGTATCTGCTGACGACACCGATGGCGGTGGCGATGATGGCGATGGAGAAGATGATCAGGTCGGAGGAGAAGCAGGCGGACCCGCGAACTTGGAACTAACCAACCTGAGCCAAAGCACCATCAGCGTTCGCGAAACCGGTGGTGACGTTAACGCAACTTTTACATTTGAGGTTACCGACTCGGCCGGACGAGTGGTTGACTCTCCTGTTGATGTTAATTTTCAAATTTTAAGTGGGCCCAATGGAGGGGAACGTATTACACCACAAACAGCCACTACCGGTGTAGGAAGCCCTGAAGGTACAGTTAAATCGAACCTGGCAGCGGGTGACTCATCAGGAACGGTACGTATTGAAGCGGTCATTGAACGACCGGATTACGGCATCACGATTCGCTCCTCACCTGTACTGATATCAATTGCCAGTGGATTCCCCGTACTTAAGAATTTTTATGTAGCACCGCGCGTCAACAATTTTGACGGTTATGGTATTGTTGCAGAAGGGCACACAAATACTATTACAGCCAGTGTTGGTGATTTGAAAGGGAATCCTGTAAAAGAAGGAACCGCTGTGTACTTTTCCTCCCCTAATGGCGGACTGGTTAACGGAAGTGCTACCACCAATGAAAATGGATATGCCACGGTAAATCTTTCTGCCAATGGTAGTACGCCGACAGGGCACTCCATGGGCCCCGGATTTATTGACGTCACAGCCCAAACTATTGACAAGGATAATAATTATATAGAAAAGACTACCACAATATTACTTACTACGCCGCGTGCTAACATATCTGTAAACCCTACTAACTTTAATATTAGTAACGGCGGCAGCGAAACCTTTGATGTTACCATAACTGATGTCAACGGATATCCTATGGCTGCAGATACCAGAATTGAAGTGAGTGCTTCTCAAGGTTTAGAAGCAAGTGGCGATATCGTTGACTTGGAATTAGGAGATTATTTCAATCCGGGCCCGGGAAGGACAGAATTCCAGGTTACGATTTCAGATGCAGATCCAGATGAAGTTGTGAGTGCGTCCGGTAGTTTCACCATTACCGTTACCTCTCCACTGGGAGAAACAACGACCAGAAGTTTTGATGGTAGTCGAGCAAAAACACAATAGTTGTTAAATGATTTCTTACAAACCCTGTCAGTCTTTAATACACTGGCAGGGTTTGTAATTTGAAGAACTGTTGAGCTATTTCTCTACTCTCAATAATTGATTTTCCATTAGCCGATAACAATTAGTATATTTTCCGATTATTTTTGAACCTAAGCATTGGAACTAATTGATACATGGAAGCACCCTACACTCCTGAAGAATACGATAAAAATCTTGATAAAATTAACTGGGTCAGCGGATTACCTTTCATCCTTTTGCATTTGGCGGTAGGGTTGGTTTTCTAGGCAGGATTCAGCTGG
>CAYNKF010000469.1:0-1856 GCA_964397705.1 uncultured Balneolaceae bacterium
TTTGCAAAAAGCGTGTCGTATTCAGATAAAAATGCATATTTCTCTGATCTACTCACACTTACATTTTCTGTGGGATACAGCCGGTTATTTTGTACTACAAAATTGTTTATCGACCTAAACCTATTCAGCTTTTTACGCAGCTCTTCTTTTTTCTGTGTGTTATTGCTTCGACGTAACGAGAGACTTTCGTTAACGGTATATAGCTCATCCCCAAAAAGGTAATAGTGCCCGTCGAGATAATCTGAAATACGATTTTTATTACGCATAAACGGTACCGACTGCGTACTTTGAAAAGTCTTTGTTGTATCCATGAGTCCACCGATCCAATGCGTTTGCTCGGGCATATCCAAATCAGTTTTTTGATCCAACATTGCCATAAGCGAAGGTGTAACTTCAGCATGAGTATTCACCGACTTGAAAAGAACAGAATTCTTCAATTTCGCAGAGTATATAATGATGGGTACATGATAGCGAGATATAGCCGTTGTTTGCGGGAGAGGAATAAGCCAATGATCGCCTGTAATCACGAAAATAGTGTTCTTGAATTGTGGCTGTTTTTTATACGATTGTATAAAATCCCTCACCGCCTGGTCAGCAAATAATAATGTAATTAACTCCTCTTGATACTGTTTATAGTCCTGTTTTTGCTTCTCTCCAAGTTCCAAATTAATAAGCCTTTTCCGAAACTCCTGTTTGTACTTTTCAGTGTTGGGAACTGTAAATGGGGAATGACTTTGCAGGGTATGATAAATCTCCAGTCGGGGAAATGTTTTCGCGGTATCCAACAACTCTGCAGAAAATTCGAGCATGGTTTTATCATCAATACCCCAATAGTTTGAATGTTCTTTAACCTCAGGCAACAACTTTTCCAAGCTTTGCTTACTTAATACATTGTCGGTGCCCTGATAATCCAAGAAGAAATCGAGCCCGTCAAAATATGTATCGTAACCACTGTAAAAGCCCGTATAGTAACCCCGTTTATCAAGTATGCTAATAAGCGACTGATGACTGGGGTAATTGGGACCAAGCTCCATAAACCCATGCCGACCAAAAGGTAGCGATCCTAAAAGAGACGGTACTAATCCGAATGTACGTCCTGAAAGACTCAGCCCATTTTCCCAGTACAAGCCACGCTGAGCAAGGGAATCAAGATAGGGAGCAAAGCCTGTCCATTGACCGGATGGTCCAATAAACTCACCTCCTAAACTTTCTACCACCAAAAAAACAATGTTCGGCGGGTCTTCAAACTCTTTGAAAAAAGGCCCCAATACATCATTCTCATACTTAGCCGTTTGCAGCAGTGGATAATCTTCCGGATCAAAATCTGATGAATCATTCCCGCTCCAATCAACTGCATCTACACTCTTATTCATGAAATAAAATAACTTGTTTGCAGTTTTTTCTTGTTGTGCCGGTATAGCATTAGGGCTCGTAATAAAGAATGAAAGGCCAAAACAGACTGCAATAGCAGCTACCATGCCATGCATCATTTTCGATTGCCCTCCCTCAAAGAAATACAATGCTTGTATCTTCCTAACGAAAAAATACATCAATAGATATGAAACTATGACAAAACCAATGCTCAAAACCGTTACCTGCTCAGCCGCAAGAACCGTGTTTGTCAATTCGGCCAACGAGTACGCCCAAAATTCTGCTCCCAGCGGCATCTGTGTTGCACCAAAATATGAAATCAACAATATGTTCATTATCCCGATGGAAGCGACCAAATGAGCCATTACTCGATTTACAGCATCTGATTTTAGGATCCATTTTAATCCAGAAAAGATGAGCAACAGCACAGGAAGCAGTATAAGGCTGAACTGGACATCTCTAATGAAGGAACTCCATAAGTAGTA
>CAYNKF010000470.1:0-1839 GCA_964397705.1 uncultured Balneolaceae bacterium
AATCCATTTTATGTAGTGCTTGGTCGTTATCACGTACAATAGCCTCTGAGCTTATAAATTCAGTATATACCACAGAAGCTCCCTTACGACGGCAGATTGTACGAAATGGAGAATCCGTCACATCCTCCATAGGAGCAAGAAGAATGGGTTTATTACCGAGATCGATGTCACCAATTTTCATAAAAATGCTTAATTTATTGCTTTATATAACTAACAAAGATATTGATTTTTTTAATGAACATCGATTGCCCAAAGGTTCTGGGTTTGAAAAGATATTGCTTACAATGTTGACTAGTCATTTCCTATTGAATCACTTATATTAATTACCCTTTAAACCAAAATAATTTTAGTTAAAATCCGGGAGCTACGCTATGGCTTTAGCAAAGAAAAGTATTGAAGAACTACTAGGTGATGAAGCAGAAGATCTGCTAACACATAAGTGTGATACCATTCCAAAAGAAAAGTTACACTTACCCAGTCCAACGTATGTTGATGATATGTTGGGAGGATCTGATCGAAATCCGCGTGTATTGCGAAGTTTGCAAACATTGTTGGATAATGGTCGCTTAGGAGGCACAGGATACTTGTCTATTTTACCCGTTGATCAGGGTGTTGAGCATTCGGGCGGAGCTTCATTTGCCCCTAATCCTGATTATTTTGATCCGGAAAAGATTGTTCAACTTGCTATTGAAGGTGGGTGCAATGGTGTAGCATCTACATTTGGAGTGTTAGGATCTGTAGCACGTAAATATGCTCACAAGATTCCTTTTATTGTTAAGATTAATCACAATGAGCTAATGACTTATCCCAACACGTATGACCAAATTATGTTTGGATCGGTTGAACGGGCTTTTGATATGGGAGCTGTTGCTGTTGGAGCGACTATTTACTTCGGATCTAAAGAATCAAACCGCCAGATTCAGGAAGTAGCTAAAGCATTTGAACGTGCTCATGAGTTGGGCATGGCTACTATTTTGTGGTGCTACACGCGGAATTCAGCATTTAAAGTGGATGGTAAAGATTATCATTCTGCGGCGGATCTTACCGGCCAGGCAAATCATCTTGGAGTTACACTTCAAGCCGATATTATCAAGCAAAAACAGCCAACTACCAACGGGGGATACAAGGCGCTTAATATGGGCGATTCTTCGTACGGTAAGTTGGACGAAGATATTTACGATAAGCTCTCTAGTGATCATCCTATTGATTTAACACGTTACCAAGTGGCTAATGACTACATGGGCCGCGCGGGGCTGATTAACTCTGGTGGTTCTTCTGGGAAGAACGATTTTGCCCAGGCAGTCCGTACTGCTGTAATTAATAAACGTGCAGGCGGTATGGGGTTAATCAGTGGACGTAAGGCATTTCAACGTCCAATGGAAGAGGGCGTACAACTGTTGAACTTTATTCAGGATGTTTATCTTGATGAAGATATTACGGTAGCTTAAGAACTCTACCTGCTTTTAGGGCCTTATGGAGTTTTCCATAAGGCCTTTTTTATGAAGTAAATAGTTTGAATTCGTTTTGTGGCGTAGCTCTCTTATTTTTCATTGATTTATATTATATCTGTTAGAGAAAAAAAATAGATATTTAATTCTACTGTAGAACTAATTTTTTGTCTAATAAAGAAGAGCAAATACAAGAGGATCCAAAGCGGTATTTTTCCAAGAAATATCTCTTTATTTCTATTGGGCTAAGTGTAGCAACAATGGCATTTGTCATTTGGTTAACCTACACACCTGGAGTATTGACTCATCTTAAGGCGAAGCGGCTTCCCGGTATCATTATCGCAATCGTGGTTTCTTTTATGCGATTGGGATTTTCGGCTGCAAAGATCAG
>CAYNKF010000471.1:0-1828 GCA_964397705.1 uncultured Balneolaceae bacterium
TTCTCAGTACTAAGGCTGATAATATCCTTTCGAGGAACCATGATTTCCTTTACGGATATATCATCAATATCGAGTGCATTGATAACCTCTTCAAGACGGTCATCTGAAACTCCTTCTTTCTTTTTCAAGAGGTTAACCATTTCGGAGCGGATATCGCTGGAAGCAGAGTCTTCTTTAAGCCAGGCACGCCCCATTTCAATACCAAACAGTTTTAAGGTTGCTTTTGTTACACGATCCCCAAATAGTAGAATTGGATAAATGGCATAGGTCCACCAGTAGAGTGGAAAAGAGGAATAACGTGCTACGGTTTTGGCTCGCTCCACACCAAGGTAAGTAGGGGCTTGTTCTCCCCAGACCGTGTGTACAAGATTAATAATCGTAACTGATATTATAATAGAAATAGTGTGGGAGGAGAAGGAGCCGATGGTCCCTGCCGGCATAAGCAGTTCAATTAATTCCGTAACAGCAGGCTCAGCTATAACGCCGAGCAGAATACTAGTCGTGGTAATACCAATCTGGCAGGACGTAAGATAGATTTCCAGTGTTTCCGTCATTTTCCAGGCCCTATTAAGACCGGCATTGTCTGCCAGCTCTTCACGGTTGTATTGACGGAGACGCGTAAGGGCAAACTCTGCAGCCACATAAAATGCATTAAGGAGAAGGAGAATGACCCCGCCAAGCAATCTTAAATACATTTCCATAAAATTTATCTATTTCTTTTAGATAGTAACGAGAACCTTCAAAATATTAATTATGAGATGTGTTTTTCATTAAAAAAAACCTGTACTAATAAATGGTCATAATATGGTATTCATTTTAATTTATGGCTGTTTCCCCATCCTTCCATTCGATAACTGTTTCTTTGTCAGCGTCAAATTCATCAACAGAACGTATCCATTCTTCGTTTTGCCAGATGCGCGAGTATCCTTGCTCAAGTGCTATATTGGGATTTTTTAGCTCCAGTCGGTGACGCAAACCTTTGAGTTTATCCTGCTTTTTCATGAAATGGACCTCTCGTCGATGCCGTATGCGATCTATTAAACTATTTACTTTTTCGTGGCTGTTTGCCACCTTTTGTTGAACCACTTGCAGGGCGTGTGATTGCACCAACTGTTGGATACGCTCTTTTTGTTCGGTAGTTCGCTCTTGGATAATATCATGTAGTCGCGTAGTTAGGTCATCGGCGAACATACGTACTTCATTAATATCCGGTGTAGCCAGAATTGCAGCTTGGGTGGGGGTTGCAGCACGGGCATCAGCTACAAAATCGGAAATACTGAAATCCACTTCATGTCCCACGGCACTAACGGTTGGGATATTGCAATTAAAT
Source organism: uncultured Balneolaceae bacterium (assembly GCA_964397705.1). Classification (GTDB taxonomy): domain Bacteria; phylum Bacteroidota; class Rhodothermia; order Balneolales; family Balneolaceae; genus Fodinibius. The sequence goes on from CAYNKF010000471.1 coordinate 1,331, forward strand.
AGGGCACGGGCTACGGCTTCCGCTTTGAAGGGCCATAAATCTTCGAGCGATCCGCCGCCCCTACCAACGATGAGCAAATCCACATTTCGTTCTTGGGAAAACCAGTTTATGGCTTTTACCAGTTGGGGAGCTGCGTTTACGCCCTGTACGCTTGCATGATGGAGCAGTACTTCGGCTACCGGCCAGCGACGTTCAAGTGTATCGCGGATATCATGAAAAGCTGCTCCTGTGGCGGAGGTAATAACGCCAATTTTAAAAGGGAATTTTGGCAATGCTTTTTTGTGCTTGTCATCAAAAAGCCCCTCTTCTTTAAGTTCTTTTTTGAGTTTCTCAAAGGCTTCTTGCAATGCACCCTTGCCTGCTTGTTCTACAGATCGCACAATAAGCTGGTATTTTCCGTGTGGTGGATAAACTTGAATATCGCCTCCGGAAATAATTTGTTGTCCGTCTTCGAGCTCAATGCCCAACCGTTGATTGACGCCCCGCCAGATCACGGCC
>CAYNKF010000472.1:0-1809 GCA_964397705.1 uncultured Balneolaceae bacterium
TAAACCTGTGATGATTGCCACGGCACTTGCATTTATTTTTAGTGCCTGGGGATCAGGAATTTCAAATGGGTCACTGGAATTTATTATTTATCGTATTACCGGAGGAATGGCCGTGGGTGCTGCCAGTATTCTTGCGCCCGCCTACATAAGTGAAATTGCTCCTTCTAAGGTCCGTGGACGTTTAGCTACGCTGCAACAATTGATGATTGTGGTAGGATTATTCATGGCGTTTATGAGTAACTACTGGTTAGCCGGATTATCCGGTGGGGCAACAGAAGTTCTTTGGGGCGGATTTCAAACCTGGAGGTGGATGTTCTGGGCCGAGATGATTCCTGCTTCTGTATTCTTCTTTTCATTATTGGCTATCCCTGAATCCCCACGATATTTAGTAGCGGCCGGAAAAGTTGATGAGGCGGGTAAAGTACTTAAAGGAATCCTGCCAAAAATTAACATCAGAGAAAAAGTCGCGGATATTGAATCAACCCTGCAAGAAGGAATAAAACCCAAACTCAGAAATATATTTGACAGCTACAGCGGTAAGATACATCCATTGGTTTGGGTTGGCTTGGGATTAGCTGTATTACAACAGTTTACAGGTATAAATGTTATTTTTTATTACGGAGCTACGCTTTGGAAGTCAGCAGGATTTACAGAGGGCGACGCTCTGCTGCAAAATGTAATCAGCGGTAGCGTAAACATTTTCTTTACTTTTGTGGCTATTATGCTGATTGATAAAGTGGGTCGAAAACCGCTTTTATTGGTTGGATCATTGGGACAGGCCGTAATGCTCGGAGTTATGGCATATGTATTTAGCATTGCACCGAGTGGTGGAGCAGATTCCGTGACATTAGGTCCAACGCAAGGTATAATTGCGTTATTGGCTGCCAATACGTACATCGCCTTTTTTGCTTTTTCATGGGGCCCGGTTATGTGGGTGATGCTTGGCGAAATGTTCCCAAATCACTACCGCGGTGCTGCACTTGCCGTATGTGGAATGGCTCAGTGGGGAGCAAACTTTATTATTACAATAAGCTTCCCAGTATTATTAACAAATCTGGGACTTGGTGTTTCGTACGGTATCTATGCTTTCTTTGGAGTTGTTGCATACTTCTTTGTGAAGAAGTTCGTAGACGAAACCAAAGGATTAAGCTTGGAAGATATTTCACGAGGAGGGGCTCAAAAGTCGCAATAAACTAAGGCAGATATTGCTGGTTAAGAAGTTTTTTGCTACTCAAACGATATTTACCCTATCATAGGAACCTCATCATGTAGCCATCTCACATGATGAGGTAAGCCTGATAAAATTAAAAAGGCATCGCAGCTAAGCTACGATGCCTATAATTTTAGAAGTAATTTTAAAAGCTCTTAGTTTAACGCTTCATTAACAAGTTTCTCCTGTTCCGCTTTGTGGACTTTCTTCTGTCCGGCTGCCGGAGAAGCAGAAGCTTGTCGGCCTACATAGCGCAGATTCTGTCCGTCTTTAAGCTGTTGCATAATACGTGTTGAAACAAACGTCCAGGCACCCATATTTTTAGGTTCTTCCTGGCACCACACGATATCATCAACATGGCTGTACTCATCCAGAATATTACTTATGTCCAAGTCAGGAAAAGGATAAAACTGTTCTAATCGAGCAATAGCTACATTATCGATTTCCTCTTCTTGGCGTTGCTTATACAGATCATAATAGACCTTTCCGGAACAGATTACCAATCGATCGATAGTGCTTTTGTCCTACTTTCTGATCGGGGATAAATGGCTGATATTCTCCCTTGACTAAGTCATCTGTTTTAGATGTTGCCAACGGGT
>CAYNKF010000473.1:0-1804 GCA_964397705.1 uncultured Balneolaceae bacterium
ATACGGCCAACACCACGGCATCATAAATATTACGAAAACGACCTTCTTTAATGGTTGTCCCATTCACCGGATGGGAGGGCGATATCACAGCCTCAATCAAAAGTCGCTCGCGACGAGAGGAGTTCAGTTTAAAAATCTGATCGGTGGCCGGCTTCAATCCCTTAATCTGCTGCAGGTCTACAATGGAATCCACAATGCCGGTAAAAATAAGACGATCTCTGCCCTTAAGTTTCTGCTCCGGATCAACGGCAGCAATGATATGATCTTGTCGATAGATTTCCACCAGGTATAATCCAGGAAGATGGCGCAATCCCGCCTCTTCAACCGTTTTGCCCGGCAGCGGACTTCCCTCCTCAACAATCATTTCAATGGTGTACTCGCGGGGATCCTTAAACGTGTCGAAGCCGGAACCGCGATCGGGCAGCAGTTTTTTTGCAAACACCGTTAAATAGATGAAACCAACGATGGCAGCCGGCACGCCTATTAGTCCCGGCTCAAAAATTCCAATGGTATCAGTAGAGGCCTCATCAATCAATAGGCCGTTTACTATAAGATTGGTAGAAGTACCAATAAGCGTACAGGTTCCACCCAAAATAGCGGCGTAGCTCAGCGGAATTAATATCTTTGATGCAGCAATTTGATTCTTGCGCCCCCAATCTTCCAATGCGGGAATAAATGAAGCCACTACAGGCGTGTTATTAAGAAATGCACTGACCACCATCACCGGGGCCATAATGCGTACCTGCGCCTGTCTAATGCTTCTGACTTGCCCAATTATCGTATTGACGACAAACTGAATGGCCCCGGTCTCTTTCATGCCGGCCGCTACTACATAGAGCGCAGCTACCGTTAGCATCCCCTGATTTGCAAATCCAACAAGCGCTTCTTCGGGCGGTACCACCTGGCTTACAATCAGTGCGGTCAATCCACCGATAAATACCACATCAACCGACAACCGGGTAGTTATCAGCAAAGTAAGACAGAGCAAAATAATGGCTATTACCGTCCAGCCGGCCAGGGTCATAAAAGCAACGCTATTGTTCTGAGGTTTATTTGAGGCACAAAGAAAACCAATTATGCCATGTTTTCAAATCAACAATATGCGCAATGAGTAAGGAATTGCTTCGCTCTCCCTTTTCGGCCGGTCGAAATGACAAATTCCTTATTTAGTCCACGGCCACATCTCAATACAAGAATAAATGCGACTATATTTTGAGGGAGTTATATTCCCGAATGACACAATTTACTCAAGGATATAACCCTTTCGGAACTAATTACTTTCTCAGAACTAAGCTCTTCCACTTTCAACATTCAACCTTTAACACTTGTACATGCAATATCCCTCTACATCGGCCAAACATACGGTATCAAGATGATGAGAACACACCATAACGTAACTTGCAACATGAAACCTACTTTGAAGAAATCAGTGAATTTATAATTACCCGGCCCATACACCATCAAATTTGTTTGATATCCGATAGGTGTTATTAATGACATTGATGCAGCCAACGTTATCCCAATGACTAGTCCCCGCGCTTCAATACCCTGTGTTTCTGCAACAGATAAAGCAATAGGAAACATCAATGCTACCGCGCCGTTGTTCGTAATAAATTCTGTTAAAACAACTGTTATAATAACCACTCCCGCCAACGTTGCTCGGGGCCCGTAGGCACTCGTCAGTTCAACCATACCTTCTCCAATAATTACTGCCGCTCCACTCACTTCCATCGCTTTTCCCAATCCCAACGCCGCGCCGATCACAATTAAAACCGTCCAATCTACCGACTTTCGGGCCTCACCT
>CAYNKF010000474.1:0-1797 GCA_964397705.1 uncultured Balneolaceae bacterium
ACAAAATCTACGATTCCCCCGGCACTTTTTTCGTCCATTTTTTGGTGACAAAAAAATGGACAATCTTGTATCTAAAAAGTACATATAGATTAAGTTGAGTAAATCAGTTCCTCACTCGTTCCGTCAATCCTTTTAAAAAGTAGCGTAGAATTTGGTCGCCGCATTCGCGGTAATTCTCGTGGCCCTTGCGGCGGAACAGGGCACTCATCTCGTGCTTTGATATCGAAAAGCCACCCCGCTCCAGGATATCATGCATATCTTTTTCGCGCAGCTTAAAGGCTACCCGCATCTTTTTAAGGACCATGTTATTGGTAACCGGCGTTTTGATAGGCCGTGGGGGATGCTCTTTACTTTTGCCGCGCTTGTAATAGATCAGGCCATCTAAAAAATGGGCCATAAGCACATGGTTTGTGTCTTGCCCCTTTTCATCTTCGGGCAAATGTTGGCTTTTGAAGATAGAAGCCACTTCCCCGCGTTCAGGTTTGTATCCCCGGAGCATCAGGATATGTGCTATTTCATTATCGTTGATATCCAGCATGTGCCGGATACTTTGAATGATATCGTCGTTACGCATAAGGTGTTAAGAGGTCAGGTGGAAATTGGCCATAAAATTCTCTGCCCAAAGGTACGGCTTTGAGCAGGACTTTCTAACTGATATGGGGTAGTAATAAGAATAGGTTACTATCAGCCATTTTTAATTCATCAGGAATTTTGGTAGATATTAGAAAACCATTACTAAACGATTAGAAATCATGAGAAAAATTATTTCAGCAGCATTACTGGTGGGCGGCATCCTGTTACTGTACTTCGGATACCAGGAATACCAATCCTTTCAATCAGAGGTGGACCAACTTTTTGGTGGGTCGGGTTCCGATAAAGCCATCTGGATGATGGTTGGCGGCGGCGCGGCAACGGTCGGAGGATTGATGGGCTTGTTGAGGGATAAAATGACGTAAGTTATTGGGGTGGTCTATCTTTATACATTTACACAATGTATAGGTCTATTTTTTGTCGCGAATTCCGTATTGACGAGACCAGCCAAGCTGAGAACCAAAATAGCAGCACAGTAAATCCCCTCCACAGGAGGGGTGCCGAATGTAATGAGGCGGGGTGGGTTCTTGCAATGTTATATAGCTTATTCCCATTCTACCGTAAAAATATGAAGTGCATCGCTTTCCCCCCGGGGATGATTCGTACTCATCTTTTCTTTGGCGGAGTATGGAAAAATCGTATTGCAGGAAAGCATTAAATTCCTGATTATACTTTTATAAACTTTTTGTATAAGCATCCTAAAATCGGAACGTCTTATGCGATTCTTCTTAAAAATAGTACTCCTTGCGGCCCTGCCTATCGGCGGGTATTGGCTCTGCAAAAAATGGGAGCAACCGACTGAAATAGATGAACAACCCACACCGGCAGAAGACAATAAAGGCACTGCCCAATCCACTCCCGGGAGGGGAGCCGAGGAACGAGGCGGGGTGGGTTCGGTCGATCAGATCATCGATCGCCTTAGCAACATTGATGGGGTAACCAGCCGCGTGGCTGAGAACCTTGTAGGCATGGGCATCAAAAGTAAAGAAGCCCTGAAGAAACTTTCAGATGAGGAACTCCGAGCCGTTAAAGGTATCGGGCCCAAAAGAGCGGAGAAGATTCTCAATATGGAGTGAAATCCCCTCTTGAGAGGGGTGGTCCCGGCACCGGCGGGAGCGGGGTGTGTTCTTTTTAACTATTCCTAGTGTTCATGTTCTTGTAAGTTAAAGCATTTTGTAGTGTTCCTTTTACTTTGATGCAAAAGGA
>CAYNKF010000475.1:0-1780 GCA_964397705.1 uncultured Balneolaceae bacterium
GCCAAACCGATAAACTAGCTGAACACCCAAGAATTGGTAGAGTCGTTCCCGAATACAATGAAGAGACGCTTCGAGAATTGATTGTGGGAAACTACCGACTGCCCTATCGAATAAAAGAAGATGGTATTTATATTGAAGCGGTTTGGCATGTTCGCCAGATTCCTCCCCAAAAAGAGTAAAAGTTGTGCTAACCCGCGCATTTATTAGACTTCCCCTACCGAGTTGAGATGTGTAACAACGCCGGTCATATTAACAAATACCAGCACGGCGGGAGACAGGCTAATCCGCGCATCAGGCCTTAGAGCCTACCGCTTGAATCAATCCCTCCCGCCCTTGGTATTACCTAAACCTAAATAGCATTCAAGCGGACGTGCCTCGCCAATTCTTGCCAGCTTCCATTTTTATGGTTACTCTTTCATTTGTAAACAATTTCAACATGTTGGCGCCTGCAGCTTATGCGCCAGGTCGTTAGGTAGCCTTTTGACATTGCGAATTTTTTATTAAAGATTTATTAGTTCGTATAAAAAATTATTCGTGTAAAGATTTTAGATATCGTGAGAGTTTAAATTTGTTAGTACCTTTTAACTATCATTTAACACTAAACGAGAGAGCTCATGGATAATCCTGTCCAACACCAAGTCAAAGCATTCAACAACAGAAATATTAACGCTTTTCTGAAAGCATTTTCTTCTGACGTAAGAGCTGAAAACGGCAGCGGAGAAGAAATGATGAGTGGTATGGAAGAATTTCGTGCCTTTTACGAAAACCTATTTAATAACAGCCCTAATCTCCACTGCGACATCATCAACCGAACAAAAGTTGGAGACTGGATAATTGACGAAGAAAAACTTAAAGGGCTCAACGCTGAAGGTTTTCCTGAAGAGGCTCATGCTGTTGTTGCCTATACCGTCAACGATGGCCAAATCACATTTGTACGGATGTTTTCATAAATAAAATGCTTCTTAAAAACCTTAGACACAGAAATCTAAGCTGTATTACTATGGCTACTCGGCTACCTAACCCGCGCATTAACTCGGACAGGCCTCGCCATCCCCTTGCCTCCCTTCTAGTTATTAGTTAATCTTTCATTTTGCAACTTATTCAATATTCCGGCACCTGTCGGTTATGCGCCATGTCGTTATACCCACTGCAAACCCTGTCTTAAAATTATCATTTCAGCTAATCGTTGTATTTCTGCCAATTGGTTACGATACTACAGACAGAGTTTAACTTAATTCCACAGCGTTATGGAAAAAGCCGTATTAAAGAAAGAAGTAGAAAGTATGCTTGAAGATCTTCCCGATGATGCCAATTGGGATGATGTGATGTACAAAATTTATGTTCGGCAATCTATTGAACAGGGTCTCAAGGATTCAGAAGCCGGCCGCACTGTTTCTCACGAAGAGATCAAAAAGAAATACAAGTTGGCCGAATGAAAATTATCTGGACCGAGAAAGCAGAAAAACAACTCGATCAAATTTTTGAATATATCGCTTCCGACTCTTCTTTATATGCTCATCGAACGGTCGGTCAAATAATTGAAGAAGCAGAGAACATTTCTCCTCATCCTCGTAAAGGTCGAAAAGTTCCAGAGTATCAGAGAGAGGATATTCGCGAAGTTTTCCATCATCCTTATCGCATTATCTATCTCTTAAAAGATGATACAATTGAAATACTTAGTGTAATTCATGGCGCCCGTCTTTTGCCCGAAGATCCCAAGTAGCAGTGGGCATAACCAGCGCATTAACTTGGACAGGCCTCGCCATCTCCTTGCCTCCCT
>CAYNKF010000476.1:0-1775 GCA_964397705.1 uncultured Balneolaceae bacterium
TGAAGATTTCTGAAATTACTAAAATGGTACCCATCGACGACGTAGGCGTTGATGAGCGAGTAGCTCTACTCAATTCCAGAAGTATAAAGGAAGAATCAAAGGTACAAGCCCTGAAACTAGCTCTCAGTATGATTGATCTTACTACTTTAGAGGGTAAAGATACTCCGGGGAAGGTTATTCAGCTCTGTCAAAAAGCTAAGGAACCGCATATTGCGCTACCCGACTTGCCAACCGTTGCTGCTGTCTGCGTCTATCCCAACATGGTGCCCATTGCTAAAAAAGCCCTACGGGGAACCAACATTAATATTGCCAGTGTAGCTACGGCATTTCCAAGCGGGATGAGTACACTCAACGCAAAAATCCAAGAAACGAAACAAGTTGTCGAGGATGGGGCTGATGAAGTAGATATGGTGATATCTCGCGGTGAATTTTTAAAAGGTAATTACAGCTATGTATATGATGAAATCGTAGCTGTGAAAGAGGCTTGTGGTGATGCCCACCTCAAGGTGATTTTAGAGACCGGGGAATTACATACTTATGAAAATGTACGCAAAGCAAGCGATCTGGCCATGCATGCCGGTGCTGATTTTATTAAAACATCTACGGGAAAGGTAAAACCCGCAGCTACACAACCGGTAACTTTAGTTATGCTTGAAGCAATTCGCGACTACTACTATGATACCGGACGAATGGTGGGTATGAAACCAGCGGGCGGAATCCGCAAAGCCAAACAGGCCATTCAGTATTTAGTGCTTGTTAAGGAAACACTGGGTATCGATTGGTTAAGCCCCGAATATTTCCGTTTTGGTGCCAGCTCACTTACCAATGACCTATTGATGCAGATTGTGAAGCAAAAAACCGGCATCTACCAAGGTTCGGCATATTTTTCAAATGACTAAATATAATCATTAACGACGCTTTTATGTGTTCTCAATAGACAAAATGATTAATTAACTTTTATAGATTTTATTGCTATGTCCGAAGATTCAAAACAAGCAGAAGCTGTTGAAGAGAAACCGTATAAACCTTCATCACCAAGTTCTAAGCTAAATTTTGACGGTTTTTGGGAATATGATGATGCTCCCCAAAATGCCGACCATGTGGAATATAAAGACCAGTATGATCTATTTATTGATGGGGAGTTCGTTGCTCCCGAAAAAGGCCGTTATTTTGATTCGCTTAATCCGGCCACTGAAGAAAAGCTAACTTCCTTTGCCGAAGCTACCCAACAGGATATTAATAAAGCAGTTAAAGCAGCACGAAGCGCTTTTAACAAAAAATGGTCAACACTTGAAGCTAAAGAGCGAGGCAAATATATCTTCCGGTTAGCACGGCTTATTCAGGAACGCGCTCGTGAGTTTGCCATACTCGAAAGTATGGACGGCGGAAAGCCGATCCGAGAATCACGCGATGTAGACGTGCCCCTTGCTGCAGCTCATTTCTTCTACTATGCCGGATGGGCTGATAAGCTCGATTATGCTTTCCCCGGCAAAAAAGCCGAACCTCTCGGTGTTGCTGGACAAATTATTCCATGGAACTTTCCTCTCTTAATGCTAGCCTGGAAAGTTGCTCCTGCCCTGGCCACGGGTAATACTGTTGTTCTTAAGCCCGCAGAAACAACCTCCTTAACAGCACTAAAATTTGCAGAATTATGTCAGGATGCCGGATTACCCGATGGCGTGGTTAATATTGTTACCGGTGCCGGCCAAACAGGTTCTGCAATTGTTAACCATGACGATATCGACAAAATTGCGTTTACCGGATCTACCGAAGTT
>CAYNKF010000477.1:0-1773 GCA_964397705.1 uncultured Balneolaceae bacterium
CAGGAAGGGTTGAAAGTAGCGTGGCCTAGCTATTTAGTTTGTTAGTTGAAGTTGATGGAGCGTTGAACGCTCCATCAAATTGGAATAATATTGTAGATCGATGTAAATCAATTGAAACAAATTGTCTTTGCGAAATAGTCGTAACTCTTGGAGAGAATTAGAGCTTACTTATTGTCTATACATTCAATAGGGATAAATCAGCTATCAGAATAGTAAGTGGATATGTTTAATCGGCTGTTTACATTTTTTTCGATTTGTGTGTTGTTGATTTCTTGTACAAATAGTAATCATGACTTTTATAAAAGTGATCGTTTAGAGAAAAACATTGAAATCAAAAAGGTCGATGAGTTTACATTACATTCAGCTGACGATTCTGAAAAATTAATTGGTAATCTACGCTTTGGCTTTGTTTCCAATCCTGCAGGGTCACTGCATGCTTTCTATGATGAGATCAAGAAACAGTTTTTAATTACTGATAATAAGGGGGAAATACAGGAAGTGATTGGCGATGAAGGAAGAGGCCCGAAAGAGATTGTTGGTGTGGAAGGATATAATTTTAACAATAAAAACCAGCTCATTGTTTATGATAATACGCAGTTGATGATTAAGGTTTATGATTTGGATGGTGAGATCTTAAGTCATGCAAAGCCTGAACAAAGTTCTTATCCCATATCCGGGAGTAAATTACATACCTATGACGGCAATCTAGTTTCTGGGACGATGGATCGGCGTTTGCTAGGTAATCTTAAAGATCAGGCGTATAAATCGAAGCTAGCAGCTGTCCATAATTATGATGGACAGTTGCTTGATACGATCGGAACTTACGACCCATCTCTTCGCAAACCCACAAGTTATAATTTATTTCCAATCGTAACTGTGGATAAGAAAAGTGGTCATTTGATCAGCACACATTACCATAACTATCGAATCCAAGTTTATGATCTTGCAACCGAGCAGAGAGAAGCTTGGTTTGGGAGGAAGACAGAAGGATTTACAGCAGGGGAAGAGTATGTATCAATGAATTTGCCGAGACATAAAATAAAGAAAAAAACTGTTGGCAGAAGTTCGGCAGTTAGTATTCATACCATACCCAATTATATTGTTCTCTATTTTGAAACGATAACAGAAGCATTTTATGAAACAGGAAATTCCAACAAGAAAAAATCATATCTAGCAGTTTATAACGATGAATCATACGATAGTTACGGTGATGTAAGACTTCCCTATGTGCTTGGTAACGTCTCAAACGGCAAGTTCTATCTTATAGAAAATGATAACCCCAGTAATTATACGGTTGGCATTTATGAATTTAATAAAAAGAATTAGCCAGTTTTTCTTTTTAGCCCTTTTTATTGCCTCATGTACAGAAAAGGAGGGCGAAACCAACTTTAACAAGAGCGAAAAGGTCAACGCTACTCCCTCCCTAAAAAAGCTGGATTCATTTACCATCCAGCAGCCTGACTCTCTTACATTCGGGAATTTCCGGGAAGTATTTCAGACCAATGCTGATAACAGCAGGTTTGCCTTTTACGATAAGGTCACAAAACATATGGTGATTACTAATACCCAGGGAAAAGTGTTGTCGGTTTGGGGAGGCAAGGGCCGTGGGCCGAAGGAACTGATGCAGGTTTTTGCCTACAATTTTGATGAGCACGGGAATTTGGTCGTCTACGACAACCGATTACTTCGCCTTAAAATTTATTCGCCGGAAGGTGAGGTGGTAAACAATGTCCGGCTCGAAGAGGAGCGGAAAAGCCATTTTATAGGGTCTAA
>CAYNKF010000478.1:0-1749 GCA_964397705.1 uncultured Balneolaceae bacterium
TTCGTTAAAGTGGGATGACTTAACATCAATGGAAAAAGTTGACTGATCGTCCATGAATGTGAGTCGACGATGGTTAATGAAACGTTCCCATCCGCCGTCTTCATCCTCCCAGTAATTGGGGACGAGCTTGGCCAGATCACTGCCCCATAATACACCGCCGGAGACATTTTTAGATCCCGCAAATTCGCCTTTCTCGATGAGTAGAAACTTCATGTTATTGCGTGCCAACGTCATGGCTGCCGCCAAGCCGGCGATACCCGCACCTACAATAATACAGTCAAACTTTTCGTCCATCATAAATTGAATGATTAATTCTGAATGTTGAATTAGATAACTAATTCATAATCCAACATTAAAGTTAAAATTTCTATCCCTTAATCTTTTTCAGCTCTTCTATAAAGGGAGGTAAGACTTCATAAAGGTCACCAACAATGCCGTAATCGGCAATATCGAAGATGGGGGCATCGGGATCTTTGTTAATAGCAACAATTACCTTGCTGTTTGCCATACCCGCAACGTGCTGTATCGCTCCAGAAATTCCAACAGCAATATAGAGCTGTGGTGAAACGACTTTTCCGGTTTGACCGATCTGAAGACTCGGATCCATGATTCCTGCTTCCGTTAACGCTCGTGATGCACCAAGTGCAGCATTAAGTACAGAAGCCAACTCCTCGATCAATTCCTGTCCTTCATCATCCTTGGCACCGCGTCCTGCAGCAATAATTGTTTCTGCTTCGGAGAGATCGATTTTGTCACCGGAAGCGCCAATAATTTCACGAAGGGTAGCTTTAAGCTCTTCCTCATCAAAGCTGAAATCGATATCTACTACTTCAGCTTCGGTTGGGGATTCATTAAGGTCGTAAGAGCCTGATCGGACAGAGACCAGGATGTTGTCACCGGAGGCTTTATTATCCGAAAGGATTTTTGCTGCCATTACCGGCCGTGTTGCTTCAATGCCTTCTTCTGTCAATTCGAATTCAGAAACATCCGAAAGGACAGCTGCATCTTGATTGGCTGCAAGAGCACCCAGAATGTCTTTGGTGCTTTCGGTTGACCCAAAACCAAATACAAACGGATCCGCCTCATCCATCACGTTAGAAAGTGCTTTCAGCAATGGTGTATTTTGATGGTTTTTAAAAATAGGATCTTCTATCGTATATATTGTAGAAGCGCCATATTTTTGAACTTCTTCAATGTAATCAGAAGCGTTGGCATCGATAATAACCGCTTCGGAAGAGTGACCGTTAGCCTCGGCAAGCTGAGTCATTCGAGATAATACTTCCAGCGATGCCCGTTTAATTTTTCCGTCACTTACTGCGATGTGAGTTAGTAGAGTGCTCATTTTGTTGGATAATTATTTTAGAGATTATCAATTCCTTTAATTGAACTATCAGCGGCCAGTTTCAATAATCTATTGAGCTGATAGTTGTAACCTGAAGGCTTAAACTACATTTTCTTCTTCGTCGAGAAGGTTGGCTACCTTTTGTGCCAGCTCTTCGGGTTCTCCTTCAAACTTCTGTCCCGGTTCCCGCTCCGGTTTTTCCATGTAACCGGTTACTTTCGTTTTTGCAGAAAGAGCTGCTTCATCCAGATTCATTTCCGAAAGTTTGATCGTTTCCATCGGCTTGCGCTTGGACTGCATAATACCTTTTAGGCTGGGGATGCGCGGCTCGTTCATATCATTCGAGCAGGTAACCAGGCAGGGTTGGGGAAGTCCGATTATCTCCTGTCCGGCATCGCCCTGACGTT
>CAYNKF010000479.1:0-1749 GCA_964397705.1 uncultured Balneolaceae bacterium
TGTTAAGAGCTAAAATCACTCCTTCTCCATTAGGATCAGGTGCAGTGATATGGTGGGCATCAGCAGAAAAACCATACCCAACAATTTCTCCGTATATTTGAGCTCCGCGCTCTTTTGCATGCTCATATTCCTCCAAAAATAGAATCCCGGAACCTTCTCCTAGTACAAAGCCATCTCGATTCTTATCAAATGGACGAGAGGCAGATTTCGGATCCTCATTACGGGTAGACATCGCTTTCATTGAGTTAAAGCCCGCTACACCAATACGTGATACAGGGGCTTCGGAACCTCCGGATACAGCCATCTCACTTTGCCCGTTTTTGATGGAATCGTAAGCCAGAGCAATGTTATGAGAACCGGTAGCACATGCTGATACAGCACAAAAATTGGGCCCTTTAAATCCATATTTGATGGAAATTTGTCCCGCTACCATATCGGGTATTAATTTGGGGATAAAAAATGGAGACACGCCACGAGGTCCATGTTCATGAAATGAAATGGACTGCTCATAAAAGGTATTCATACCTCCTATTCCCGTTCCAACAATTACGGCCACATCATCTTTATCGATTTCATCCAAATCGAGACCGGTATCCTGAATCGCTTCTTCGGCTGCAATCAACGCATACTGGCAAACCTTGTCCAGTCGACGCGCTTCTTTGCGTTCAAAGTAATCCAGCTCATCATAGTCTTCAATTTGTGCGGCAAATTTGGTCGGAAAGTCAGAGGTATCAAAATGCTCAATAGGCTGAGCTCCACTCTTACCCGATATTAACCCATTCCAGAAATCAGGTGCCGTCTTACCTACGGGGGTAAGGGCACCTATTCCGGTAATTACAACTCTGCGATTAGACATGCTAAAAAGTTTAGCGCTTGAGAATGTTAGCTTACTTTCTCCTGAAGATATTCAACAGCATTACCTACAGTAGCAATGTTTTCTGCATCTTCATCAGGAATACTGATATCAAATTCTTTTTCGAACTCCATAATGAGTTCAACAGTATCTAATGAATCAGCACCTAAATCGTTGGTGAAGTTCGCTTCGTGCGTAACTTCTGATTCATCAACACCTAATTTATCAACAATGATTGATTTTACTTTTGATTCAACGTCTTGAGACATAACGGTAATTTAACTTATTGTTTGGGTTAATTTTAATGAAAACTGCCCACTTTCGTTAAGCATGGGCTGAAAATACAATTTAAATTTATAAAATACACTTTATGCAAAAAGTGTATCCAACTATATAATTTGAGTAACAAACTTTGGTTTACATACCCATTCCACCATCAACTCGGACAGTTTCACCGGTAATGTAAGAACTGAGGTCTGAAGCTAAAAATAATACGGTATTTGCCACTTCTTCAGCGTCACCGGCACGTGCCATAGGAGTTTCTTCTTTGATGGCTTCAAGAATTTTTTCGTCTAGTTCATCAGTCATTTCCGTCATAATATATCCCGGCGCTACTACATTTGCACGAATATTTCTGGAGGCAAATTCTTTCGCATATGATTTCGTAAATCCAATAATACCTGCTTTTGAAGCAGCATAGTTACTTTGTCCTGCATTACCAGAAAGCCCCACAATTGAACTAATATTAATTATGGAACCGCCACGATTTCGCATCATGGGCTTAGCAACAGCTTTGCTGTAATTAAAAATGCTTTTTAGATTAGTATCTATTACTTGATCCCACTGTTCTTCACTCATTCGAAGGATCAGATTATCACGAGTGATGCCGGCATTAT
>CAYNKF010000480.1:0-1748 GCA_964397705.1 uncultured Balneolaceae bacterium
CTTATTAACAACAGCAATGGTGAGTTTAGTGATGAGACCTCCGATCGGCTGGTAACCCAAAACTTAAATTCACAAGATATTTCCATTGCTGATTTTAACACTGACGGGAATATCGATCTTTTCTTCCCCAACGAACAAAATCAATCCAGTGAGCTTGCTATTAATAACGGTTTGGGTACCTTTTCAGATTTGTCAAACAGAATTCCTGTAGCCGGCTATTTCACCTCTTCCGCATCGCTTGATTTCGATAATGATGGTTCGAGGGATTTATTTATTGGGAATCGCGGACAGAACATACTGCTCGAAAACAGTGGGAATGCTTTCTTCAATAATCAAACATCTCAGCGACTCCCACAAATCTTGGATGCTACCTTTGATATCGCGGTTGGGGATATCACCGGAAATAATTTACCTGATCTTTTAGCTGCTAATGAAGGGCCTAACATTGTACTTATCAATACCGGATCCGGGTTTTTCTCGAATCAATCCGGAAATCGCATACCCTATATTAATGCAATTGAGGAAAGCCGCCGTGTTACACTTGCTGATATCGACAACGATGGCGACCTTGATATCTATTATGGTAATACCGGCTTTCAGCAAAACACAAATCCTCAAGACCGACTGTTAATCAATGATGGTCAAGGATTTTTCTCCGATCAGACATCCGATCGATTGCCAGCAATCACAACCAATACGTATGATGCTGAATTCAAAGATTTAGACAATGACGACGATCTCGACCTGATCGTTGGAAACTATAACGGAGGCTTACAAATACTCATCAACAATGGAAGTGGATACTTTTCAGATCAATCAGCTGATTGGCTGCCCGAAAATTTAACTCCACTTGTTTTGGACCTTGAATTAGCTGATTTCAACGGCGACGGATTACTCGATATCTATATTGCCACCAGAAACGGACAAGACCGGCTTCTTGTGCAAAAAGATTTTAACTAACTTTTCACTTCCTGTCTTTATTTTTACTTATATATAGGTGGATATTTGGCAGGATTAGCTTCACTCATAAGAGCATAGACCGTCTCAAAGATATCTTCTTCGTTGGGTTTGGAAAAGTAATCACCATCAGAACCATACGCAGCGCGGTGTTCTTTAGCAGTCAGACACTGTGGCTCGGAATCCAGATAGTAATATCCTTTCTGATCTTGAATCACCTTGTTCATCATAAAAGCTGAACCACCGCCTGGGACATCCTCATCTACAAATAAAATGCGGTTAGTTTTCTTGAGAGATTTAACAATATCCTGGTTCCGATCGAAGGGTAGCAATGTTCGCACATCAATCAGTTCAGCAGATATATCCACCTGTTCAAGTTGCGGCAGCACATCTTCACAAATATTGCAGGTTGACCCATACGAAACAATCGTAATATCCGTACCTTCAGAAATCACCTTAGGAATACCAAGCGGAACCGTAAATTCACCAAGATTATCAGGCAGATCTTCCTTCAAGCGGTATGCATTAAGCGGTTCTATTACAAGCGCCGGATCATCACCTTGAAGTAACGTATTATACATTCCCGCGGCCTCTGTCAGATTTCGCGGCACACATACGTGCACTCCTCTTATTCCATTAATAATCATTCCCATGGGTGAACCGGTATGCCAGATGCCCTCCAAACGATGTCCCCTCGTACGTACAATAAGCGGAGCCTTTTGTCCCCCCATACTTCGATAGCGAACGGTGGCAAGATCATCACTCAATCCCTGGAAACAGTAAAGCAGGTA
>CAYNKF010000481.1:0-1738 GCA_964397705.1 uncultured Balneolaceae bacterium
TTGCCTCGACTGTCCGTAATTTTGTAAAGCGGTGGCATTGCAATATATACATGACCACCTTCTACAAGTGGTTTCATATATCGATAGAAAAACGTAAGCAACAATGTTCTAATGTGGGAACCGTCCACATCAGCATCCGTCATAATAATGATTTTGTGATACCGTAATTCTTCGAGATCGAAATCTTCTTCAGAATGGCCCACTCCAGCTCCTAAAGCCGTAATCATGGCCTGAATTTCATTATTCTCCAAGATACGGTTGATCTTAGCCTTTTCCGTATTCAAGATCTTACCACGCAAGGGCAAGATAGCTTGAAAGCTTCTATTTCGTCCCATCTTAGCAGATCCCCCCGCCGAGTCACCCTCGACCAAGTAAATCTCACTTTGCTTGGGATCTTTTATTGAGCAATCCGCCAGTTTACCGGGCAGTCCGCCCCCACTCATCGCGCTTTTGCGCTGAATAAGCTTACGAGCTTTCTTTGCTGCCTGTCGAGCCTCAGCAGCGAGAATGACCTTCTCGAGAATCTTTTTGGCAACCTTGGGGTTACGTTCGAGGTATTCATTCATCTGTTCATAAACAATGACCTCAACAGCACTTTGCACTTCAGAGTTACCGAGTTTTGTTTTAGTCTGTCCCTCAAATTGCGGCTCCGGAACCTTCACACTCAGTACAGCCGTCATTCCTTCTCGAAAATCACTTCCCGAAACGCTGATATCGCTCTTTATAAGGTTATTATCTTTTGCATACTTCTTAAGTGAACGAGTAAGGGCGCGACGAAAACCGGAAATATGAGTTCCGCCTTCGCGCGTGTTGATATTATTAACGTATGAATGCACGTTTTGAGAATAACTTCCATTATATTGGATAGCCAACTCAACGGGCACCATATCAACTTCTCCTTCAATCAAAATCGGTTCTTCCATCATGGTTTCCCGATCCTCATCCAGATACTTAACAAAATCTTTCACCCCACCTTCGTAGTGGAATGTTTCGGAGAGATCATCTTCACGTTTATCCTCAAGGTTGATCGTAATCTGAGGATTCAAAAATGCTAACTCACGCATCCGTTCAGCTATAATATCCCACTTAAATTCCGTGGTCTGATTAAAAATCTCCGGATCAGGGGTAAACGTAATAGTTGTACCTGTTTTGTCGGTCTTGCCTTTCACCTTCAGCGGCTGGACGGTTGCCCCATGTTCGAACTCCATCACATAAATTTCACCGTCGCGATGTATCTCCGCATAAAAGTGAGAAGAAAGTGCATTTACACAACTAACACCAACGCCGTGCAATCCACCGGATACTTTGTATGTATTCTTGTCAAATTTACCACCGGCATGCAGCTTGGTTAATACAACCTCAACGGCCGGCAGCTTAATTTTTGGATGCTCGTCGACCGGTATCCCACGACCGTTATCCGTAATCGTGATAGAGCCGTCTTCATTAATTGTAACATCCATCACGTCGCAATGGCCTTCCATGGCCTCATCGATGGAGTTGTCAACGACCTCATTAATAAGGTGATGAAGTCCGCGCTGACCGGTATCCCCGATATACATTGCCGGGCGTTTGCGAACGGCCTCCAAACCTTCTAAAACCTGAATATTTTCCGCCTTGTAATCTGATCCTTTAGTTTTCGCCATAAATGTAGGTATGAATGGGGTTTAAAATAATGATGAAGACGCCTGAAAATAGGGCATAAATAGGCAAAATCAAAGAAAGTGATGTCTTTTGCTAG
>CAYNKF010000482.1:0-1735 GCA_964397705.1 uncultured Balneolaceae bacterium
CTCCCGTATTTGTTCAATTGGTTCTCTGCGATATTCGGGAAGTTCTTCTATATATTCTTCTACAGTTTGAGCCATACTCTTTGCCATGATAGAAATTCGTTAATTAATTTTTGAGAATTAAAAATAGTACCGAAAAACAATGGAGATCAGCAAATTGTCTTTACTGACAATGGTACTGTTCTTATGATTATATCAAAAGCGGATTTCTGATTCATAGAAACCTATTCAATCCGCACGTAATATAAGTGCTATTAATACCAATTTCCGCCTTAAACAGATCTGATTCTATAGGGAAATATATAAACGATTTTATATTTAAAAACCTTGTATTTATAGGCAATCAAAATACTATTAAATTTAATATCAAAGAACTGATAACATTATTATGGAATATCGATTTTTAGGAAGATCAGGACTAAAAGTTTCTGCTTTGTCATTCGGCTCATGGGTCACATTTGGCGATCAAATTGATGAAGATGCAGCCTTTGATTCGATGAAAGAAGCCTATGATGCGGGAGTAAACTTTTTTGACAATGCCGAGGTCTACGCTGAAGGACAGTTAGAAACTATGATGGGTAATATCATTCAAAGAGCAGGATGGAAGCGTTCAGATTTAGTATTGTCCACCAAAATATTTTGGGGCGGTGAAGGCCCCAACGATAAGGGACTTTCATTTAAACATATCAAGGAGGGTACTGAAGCGGCATTAAAACGTCTGCAAACCGATTATGTGGATCTAATTTTCTGCCATCGCCCGGATAAGCACACTCCGATCGAGGAAACAGTCTGGGGAATGAATCAGATGATTAAAGAAGGCAAGGCCTTATACTGGGGAACCAGTGAATGGTCGGCGCGAGAAATTCGTCAGGCGTATGATTTTGCTCGTCAAGAACATCTGCGCCCACCGTTGATGGATCAGCCCCAGTATAATATGTTCCAGCGGGAAAAGGTGGAAAAGGAGTTCGCTCCACTATACGATGAAATCGGATTAGGAACTACTATTTGGAGTCCTCTGGCCAGCGGTTTGCTGACCGGCAAGTATAATGACGGAGTACCGGAAGGGAGCCGGTTATCGCTGGAAAAATACGACTGGTTGCGCGAAAAATTACTTGAAACCGAGAGTGGTCGTCAAAAGCTAAATAAAGTAAAAGAGCTGGCCAAAGTGGCTGATGGGGCTGGAATTCCTATGCCGCAGTTTGCATTGGCGTGGTGCCTGAAAAATGAGGATGTAAGCACGGTGATTACCGGGGCCTCAAAACCGGAACAGGTGGAACAAAATATGAAGGCCATTGAAATTGTTGATCAGATGACCCCAGATATCATGGATCGCATTGAAGAGATCCTTGATAATAAGCCCGAACCGGCAATGAATTTTAGGAATAACTAATATTTTATTCCTGTCTTATATCTGATTATTTACCCGGAGATAACACTCCGGGTATTATTTTTTAAAAATGATACCCTAAATTAAGTTTTACGGCGTAGCCGCTTGCAAAGTCCGGGGTTGAAAGTGCAACTTCGATAGGTCCTACAATTGATGTTGCTCCTAAAGAAAGGGAATATCCTGTTTTTAATCGCTCTTGGTTGATATTAAAAGTCCATTGATTTCTTTCAGTCCCATCAATATCAAATACTGCATAGGCTTCCGGTTCATAATTTATTTTCTTGGGCATTATCCAACAGTTAATCTTTTCATCTATTGCATCAGTATACTCATAAATTGATAATTCATAAC
>CAYNKF010000483.1:0-1731 GCA_964397705.1 uncultured Balneolaceae bacterium
CGGGATCTTTTAACGGTATGGACTGGACGTTGCGACAAAAAGAACGCAGTCAACAAAACGAAATTACAGGGCCCCGTATTTTTTCCTATATCGGTTTTGGAATGGACCATGACGGTCCCATAGCTTCACCGGAAGAAGCTCGCAACTGGGTTCAAATGATTGCGGATGAGGGAGCCGACGGTATTAAATTTTTTGGAGCACCCCGTCCTATTTACAAGGCCGCTATTGATGAGGCTAATAAGCTGGGACTGGGGACGATGACCCACCACGCTCAAACCCGTGTTGTGTACAATAATGGACTTGCAGCTGCCCGACTGGGACTCACAAGCATCACACACTGGTACGGTATTCCCGAAGCGCTATTTGCTGATCAAGTAATACAGGATTACCCGATGGATTACAATTATAATAACGAGCAGCACCGTTTTGAGGAGGCAGGCAAGCTGTGGAAGCAAGCCGCCAAACCGTACACCGACAAGTGGAACAGTGTAATGAACGAAATGATAGAATTGGATGTCACGCTTAACCCTACGTTTACGATTTATGAAGCCAGTCGTGATTTAAGTGCACAGAGGCGCGCCGAGTGGCACGAAAATTATACCCTTCCCTCCCTGTGGGAATTCTATAAACCCAATCGCAAATCCCACGGCTCATACTGGATTAACTGGGGTACTGAGCAGGAAATTGCCTGGAAAGAAAACTTTGATCTCTGGTTTGAATTCGTCAATGAATTTAAAAATCGGGGCGGACGTGTTACTCTTGGCTCCGACGCCGGATACATCTATAAATTATACGGCTTCGGATACATACAGGAAATGGAAATGCTGCGAGAAGCCGGTTTTCATCCGCTGGAAATTTTCCAATCGGCATCATTAAAAGCTGCCGAAGTGCTGAATATGGAAGATCAGCTCGGAACTATTGAAGTAGGTAAACTGGCTGATATGGTACTGGTAGATGCAAATCCACTCAAAAACCTAAAAACGCTGTATGGCACCGGTGCCGTACACGTAAATAAGGATAACAAACCGGTTCGCATTGGCGGAGTTGAATATACCATCAAAGACGGCATCGTTTATGACGCCCAAGAACTGCTACAAGATGTGGAACAAATGGTACAAAAATCGAAAAAAGAAAAGAATTACAAAATAACCCAGCCGGGATTGGATTACTGATCACTTTTCCCGATAAAAGTTATTAGAAACAATATCCAGATTTATATTATTTTATGTTACAACATCAGGATATAAAAGTTACTTCATCAATAATTAAATTGTTAAAAGGTATATAAATTATGAAGAAATCATTACTCGCTTTTTTGGTTTGCGGATTATTATTAGTCGCAGCAGAAACTACACACGCCCAAGATTCTAACCTTGGAGTAGGTGCCGTGATAAACAACCCTACCGGCCTCAGTGCAAAATATTGGGTCAGTGATGACATAGCAGTGGATGCAGCCTTTACATTTTCTCTGGCAGACAATTTCTCGGATTTTTACCTGCACTCCGATGTTTTAAAACATACTGATACCATCGACTCCGAAGCACTGCAACTCTACTACGGAATGGGCTTACGACTTCTGTGGGGAGACTTTTATAATGATGTAAATGCCGGACTCCGCTGGCCGCTCGGTACAGAATACACCTTAGCTGAAAGCAATGTCAAAAGCTTTATAGAGCTCGTACCTACCTTAGACTTTTCACCTGACGCCCAATTTTTCTTTGGCGGCGCGGT
>CAYNKF010000484.1:0-1721 GCA_964397705.1 uncultured Balneolaceae bacterium
GCTCAGTATCCAATTTTTTTAATTGATCAAAAAGCTCTTGGTCTTCTTTTTTCAAACTGTAAGCTATGTTTTGACTGTGAGTGGTTTAACCGGCTTAAGTTAAGCGGTTTTAGGGATAACAGAAAAAGCAATACAAAAAGGTTCTAAAGTAGTTCCATTACATTTAGAGCATTGGTTATTCATCCCCCATTTTTCCAAGATGGGTGTGCTGAAAAGAATCGACATATTTGAACCCATAACCGAACAGCCGGTCTATAGAAGAATGTGCAAATAGAATAATTCCTGCTAATTCTACACTTACAGCCCCAATCGATAATCCGATGAGGTAAATCAGCAAAGCCAATCCTTTATGATGAGCAATGTTGTAGAAATATGCACCTATTTTATTATTAATTGCATATCCAATCATACTTATATCGGGTACCAAGAGTAAAGCGGGAAACCACCACCATGCAAAACCCGTATTTAAAAATAAAAAGCCGGCGAAAATAAACATCGCCAGCTCTTCAACTTTAATGAACAATTTCATTATTGTTTCTTGCTGCGGTGCTTCCACCACTTTGAGTGGACACCGTTTTGGGAATTACTTTTGAAATTTTGCTTCTCTTCCTGACCATCACTTTCCATTTTGAGCAGTGCTGCGGCCAGCGCTTTAACTTCAGAGCCATCAGTGTTTTCAGCATCCAGTTTTTCCTTGCTAAAGTGATCAGGAACAAAGTGTGTATCATAATCACCTGAGGTAAATGACTCGTGCTTCAGCACATATTTACAAAACGGAATTGTTGTTCTGCAACCCGCAATCTCATATTCGTCCAGAGCACGTAACATTCGCTTTATAGCATGATCCCGATCCGTGCCATAAGTACAAAGCTTCGAAATCATAGGGTCATAATTAATTGTCACCTTCTGCCCTTCCTCAACTCCGGAGTCAACACGTACACCATTACCAGATGGGATACGGTGCTTGCTTAATGTACCCGTACTTGGCAAAAAGTTATCACGCGGATCTTCTGCATAAATACGACATTCTACGGCATGGCCTTTCTTTTGGATGTCATCCTGCTTAATGGGTAGCTCTTTACCTTCAGCCACTAATATCTGCAGTTCGACTAAATCCAATCCCGTAATTAATTCTGTAACCGGATGTTCTACTTGGAGACGCGTATTCATTTCAAGAAAGTAGAAATTGCGATCTGCATCTACCAGAAACTCAATGGTACCAGCTCCCACATAGTCTACGGCTTCGGCAGCAGCAATTGCAGCCTCAGCCATTTCTGAACGTAACTCAGGTGTCAAAATGGAGCATGGGGCTTCTTCAATCACTTTCTGGTGGCGACGCTGTATCGAGCACTCACGATCAAATACATGGAGCGTATTTCCATGTTCATCAGCAATAATTTGAAACTCGACATGGCGCGGTTCAACAAGATATTTTTCTATATATACACGATCGTCTCCAAAAGCATTGCGTGCTTCCGATTTCGCGGCTTTTATGCCCGAGCGGAATTCATCTTTGTCGTTTACTATACGCATTCCTTTTCCACCGCCCCCGGCTGCCGCTTTTACCAGCACCGGATAACCGATTTCATCGGCAATTTTTTCGGCTTCTTCAACATCTTCAAGCTCTTTTTTGGTACCCGGCGGAAACGGCACGTTAGCTTTGCCCATAATATCGCGAGCAGCAGTTTTATCCCCCATCAATCGAATAGCCTTCGCTCGTG
>CAYNKF010000485.1:0-1721 GCA_964397705.1 uncultured Balneolaceae bacterium
AGCTTACCTCTGCCCAGGGCGTAACTAACATTAATGTAACCGGCATTTCGCCCGATGTTGAAGAACCATTTACCGATAGATTTGAGCAAAATTTTCGCAACGGTCGTTATCAGGTCATATTCACTTATAACAATAGTAATTCCGCGCCTGTTGATTTCCGATTTCGATTTCGCTTGACGAGAGGAGGAGAAGAAATTATTAATGTAACATCTGAGCCAAAAAGTTTTAGGCCCGGAGCATATGTTTTCACATCTGTTTTTGAAGATCTACCTTTTCGCCAGACCTTTGATCAGGTAATGTCCCAACTTGATAACGAGGTGAGGAATCAGGTGGTGCAGGAAGGCATAATCCCAGAAGGTAGTTATGTTTTAAATATCGAAGCGATACCCGAGAATAATTCGGGTACAATTGCTTCCCCACCTTCTGTAACGCCATTTACCGTACGGTATCCACAACCGCCGACTCTTATTAATCCCCCAAATCAATCAAACCTTACTCTGGAGACGCCTGTATTTAATTGGACGCCCGTAGTGGGGATGGAGGGTCTTACTGTTGATTATGATTTCTTATTGGTTGAGGTATTGGATTTTCAAACGCCAGTGCAGGCACTGAATAGTAATAGAGCTCATGCTCAACGAACACTTACGAATCAGAACAGTATAGTGTATACGCCTGAGTTTTTACCTTTGGAAAGTGGACAGCAATATGCTTGGCAGGTTACCGCTGGTTCGCAAGGGCAAACACTCCCCATAAAAAATGAGGGAGTGAGTGAAATCCATACCTTTGTATATAAGGACGGAAATACGCAGCTTTCAACCAATATTGAAGAGATAGAAAGTATCACACTGATACCGGATTTTGCTCGCTTGGTAAAGCTTGATGAAGTAGAAGTGGACGAATTAGCAAATGCCTATGAGTTAAATGGAAACGTGGCGCTTGAACTTGATTTCAATGGTTCTGATCCACAGCAGATAGATGTGCGACTGTCAAGTCTGCGTATGCAAAAAGGATCTTTGGATGCTCCCGTGCTGATAGGCGGGGCCTTGCGGGGTGATGGTTCCGCATTATCGTCGGTGCTCAATATATCGGACGATCTGGTGCGGCTCGATGATATATTCTGGGAGTTTGGTAAGGGGATTTCTGCATCGGCAGAGTTGCAATCTATTGGAGGAAAGAGTTTGAACACCAAGGGCACCCTTACTCTCACAGCGAATGGGGCAAGTGGTACTATACGTGCCGGCGATGATCCATTATTCAGTTTTGGTAAAGAGATGGTCGCACTTCAAATTAATGAGATACAAGCATCTTTTCCCGAAGGAACCGTAACGGGGAGTGGTGGAGTACAGCTATTTGGTAGTGAGACATCTTGCTCGGTCAGCAGTTTTGCCTATGTCGACGGTACATTTAAATCACTCTTCAGGTGTACCAACCCATTTGAAATACCACTGGTTCAAGGCAGTACCCGTATTGACATGCAGGTAAATCGCATTATTGGAGATATAGATGCCAACCCCGAGAATGGAGAGCTGGATTATAATTTTGAGCTGAATTCAAGCGTGGGATTGCAGCCCGAAAGTGGACGCACCTGCGGCAGTAACGCCTTGGTGACAATCGATAATGAGACAGGATTTGATATCGAAACCGACCAGCAGGACTGCCGCACCTTTAGTCCTAAAGTTGATCTTGGATTTATTACACTGGCACTCACACAGACCGATCTT
>CAYNKF010000486.1:0-1712 GCA_964397705.1 uncultured Balneolaceae bacterium
ACAATTCTACGTGCGCAGGTTATGCGCAATGTCGTTATATGGCTTTACTAATCTAACCGTCAAGAAAAATAAAACACATCCAAATGAAGCGTAAAACTTTACTTATCATTGTCCTAATTTTCACTTTTTACTTTTCAGCAAACGGTCAATCATCAAATATTGGTGATATCGGAATTACTTTTTCTTCTTTAGGTAGCAGTGAAATAGCATATTACGAAGACGTTGTTGGAACAGGCGGTTATGAAGGAGAAAACTTTTTTTCGGCAGGGATCACATATATTCATCCTTTGAACAATTGGTTAGAGATCGAGTCTGGAGTAGAATACTCCGAATTTGCTGTAACAGTAACTCCCCCCTTCTATCCTGGTATGAATAATGAATCCACTAACACAGAAGTTTCACTTTTAAATATTCCTGTTACTGTACGTGCCAATTTTTTGAACTATTTCTACGCAAATGGCGGGATATTAGTTGACATCGAACTGAAGAACTCAGACAACATTGACGATAATTCTGGATTAGCCATTGAAAATCAATCTGGAGTAGGTGGAATGGTTGGTGTTGGAGCTAAGTATGATTTTGACTTTGGGGCTTCTCTATTTGTAAATCCATATTTTAAAATGCACTCGATTATTCCAAAAGGTCAATTTGATCAACGAATATTGGAATCAGCAATAAGATTTGGCATCACCTATCAATTATAATTTTTAGAACAGGCGCCATATAACCCGCGCATTAACGCGGACGCACCTCGCCAATTCTCTGCCCGCCTTGGTTTTACGACTCTTCTTTCGTTAGTTGCTAATTCAACATCAGTCCGTGCGCCCGTTATGCGCAAGGTCGTTAGGTATTTAATTCAAAATCAATCATGAGACCCAAACTTTTCTTAATTGCTATTCTTTTTTTATTTGTTGGCTGTGTCCCATCAAGAAATTTTGTCAATACCCACCAAGAAGAGAGAATAAGTCAAATAAATAATGAGTTGAAAGAAAAAATAGTTAAGATCAGACCAATCGATGAAGAGGATTTCAAAAGTCAAAATGTAACAATTACTTCTGATTCACTTTTTTACGTTAATTCAGAAAAGAAAAATAGTTTAGCTTTAACCGAAATAAAAAGTATCACAGCTGGACCAAAGATAGGTGTCTCCGCTGCCATCGGCATACCATTAGTTGCGGTTGGCATTTTGGGAGTTGCCTCTTTTGATGATAAAGGTGGTTTTGAAGAGCTAGGGAAAATTTATGGTGGTGCAGCAGCGATTACCTTAGGTGGATTAGTTTTGGGAATTGGAAATAACATTGAAAGCGAAACCTATTACTTTAAACAAAATAAGTAAATACCTAACCCCTTTAAAAAGGAAAATGTCAAGCAGATAGTCCTCACCTACCTTAGTATCGTATTACATCAATAAATCTTTGGTTCAAACCTATAACTGGCAACCGGTTTTGGTGATCACGCTCGGACTGCCTGCTGGCGTCCAAACCCCTTTTCGGGCTTATTCTCCGTCAATGGACAGAGACTGTCCCGACCAATCGGGACTATCCCAGATCTTTAACCGGCCAACCAACCGATGTCCCAATCCCGCGCACGGGCTTACCTTAGGTATCCCTGTTAGGCGAACGGGCTTATCGGTTGGGGCCAGCAGGTTTGGGAGGCCGCCCGCTTCGCCGTTTAATCTTTCGATAAAATTTCTTGACGACTTTGTAATGGGT
>CAYNKF010000487.1:0-1705 GCA_964397705.1 uncultured Balneolaceae bacterium
ATATTTCGGTGAGGGCAAGCATTTGGGAAAGATTATAGTTAAAATTGAAAAATAATGACTCACGACCAATATCCATCCTCATGTTTTAATCGCCATATAACCCCGGCATTAAGTGGACACAACTCGCCCCTGCCTTGCTTGATTTAAATTCAACCTATTAATCACCATTTTAATAAAAATCAATTTCTCAAGGTTTTATTTATCAATGCTCAAGAAATCAAAGAACTATCATCGGGTTACATGGAAATTTGGAATGCAGGAGAGGAAGATTTACTCAATGAATTTGCCGATGATAATTTAACAGTTAACTACACACATTTTGGAAAATACTTATAACAGCATTTCTGAATACAAAACAATGCTAAAACAAACCCATGAATTTTTTCCTGATTTAGAAATTACATTAGAAGAAATAATTCCAAGTGGAAATGGAAGTAGCGCCACAATTAATTGGAAATACCATGGAACTCATAAAAGTGGTAACTTATTTGGAATCGAATCATCAGGAAAGAAAGTGACTGTACGGGGAATGACATTGCTTAGATTCCAAAATGGTAAGGTTGTAGAAGAAAAAGGAATAGTCGATAATTTAAGCCTGATGATGCAATTAGGTGCAGTGAGATAAAAAGGTTACTTCAATTAATAGTCAGTCACAGTATAAACAGCGCTTCAAGGATATGTACTTCCCCCTTCCCTGCCGGTTTTTGCATTACTCAATTTCCGTAATACATTTTGTTTAATTTCAACGTTGACCTATACGCCGGTTACACTTGGAGTCCTTTGACTGCTTCACTTCATATAAATTCAAAAAATGATTCACATTGTTCTACATTTCATGATTCCGCTCCTTGCTTCATTCGCATTTTACCATAGCCGATGGTTAAACGCAACAGTGATCATGATTGCGACAATACTTGTTGATCTAGACCACTTGCTGGCTGATCCTATCTACGATCCCAGTAGGTGCTCCATCGGTTTCCATCCGTTACACACCTCTCCCGCCATCATAATCTATGCGTTACTGTTTGCTCTTCCTCTTATTTTTGGACGAAGAGCTAAGGGGCTGGGTTCCCATTCCCCCTCTCGTTTGCTACACTTGTTAGGCCTTGGACTACTTATCCACATGGCACTCGATTGGATCGACTGTATGGTATAACAAATAATGGTTTAGAATATGGCAGATGGATGATTCAATCAGGGCAGTATTCCCCGCGCATTACCTCGGACCGGCATGTATTGTAGCAGCATGCCTCGCCATCTGCTTGCCTCCCTTCCAATTATTAGTTAATCTTTCTTTTGTAATCAATTTGGCATCAGGTGCCTGCTTTTGTGGAATCCCGTAAAGAGGGTAATGCGCCAATCCTTATACCTATATTTATGATTCAAAAATTAACACTAATAGTTTTCTGTTGTATTTGGATGCTCGGATGTCAGGACTCTGTTAATAACATTGAGTTACCAAAGCAATCTTTGCATAACATACATATAGAAGGAGATATACTATTTCATGGAGAAGTCATATGGTCTGCATCGGATGATTCGATAAATACAAAGATAGAGGTAGAAAATATTGGGACGGACACAGCCAAAATTGAAGCAGGTCCCTGCGCGTTTAATGTTATCGCTTATTCAAAAGACAATGAACCGGTTTGGTATAACCGACCTCCGAATAATTATATCTGCCCGGATATATTAATTATCTACA
>CAYNKF010000488.1:0-1704 GCA_964397705.1 uncultured Balneolaceae bacterium
TACGAAGATCTTAAAGATATTAGCGACGAGGGACAAGAGCTCGTGTGCCATTACTGTAATGAGCACTACAATATCACCAAAGATGAAATAGAAGAGTTGCTTATAGAAACCAAAGCAAAAATGAATTAAGTGATTTCAGAGGAATGGGATGTCAAATCGCAAACATGTAGTTATTGTAGGTGGGGGTTTCGGCGGTATATCGGTTGCCAAAAAGCTTAAAAAAGCTGATATCGATATTACTATTATCGATAAAAATAACCACCACCTTTTCCAGCCTCTGCTTTATCAGGTTGCTACCGCTGCTCTTTCACCCGGAGATATTGCTGTTCCCATTCGTGCCATTTTGGGACGGCGCAAGGGATTGAAAATCCTGCTCGGCAATGTGATTGAAGTCAACAAGAAGGAACAGTTTGTTTCCCTGGAAAACGGACGCAAGGTTGATTTTGATTACCTGGTACTAGCTCCCGGGGCACAGTATAATTACTTTGGAAATGATGAGTGGAAAAAACATGCTCCCGGACTTAAAACAGTGGGCGATGCGCTGCAAATTCGTGAACGCATTCTACTCTCACTAGAAAAGGCAGAACAGCTGGAAGATCCCAAGCTTCGTGAACCTTATCTGACTTTTGTAGTAATCGGCGGTGGACCTACCGGCGTCGAGATGGCCGGTGCTATCGGGGAAATTGCCAAGAGAAATATGATGCGTGACTATAATACCTTCAGTAAAAATGAGACCCGCATTTTTCTGGTAGAAGCAGCACCTAAAATTTTAAATGGCTATCCTGACTCGTTATCCGAACGTGCCCGTGAATCACTAGAAGAGATGGGAGTCCGCGTTTTATTAAATACCCCGGTTACTGATATTGACCATCACAAAGTTTCTTTTTCGGAAGGAGATATCAATACTCCAAATATCATCTGGGCTGCCGGCGTTGCTGCATCTCCACTGTTATCATCTCTTGAAACTAAACAAGATCGTACCGGACGTGTATTTGTCAATGATGATCTCTCCATCTCCGGGCATCAAAATATATTTGTGATAGGCGATGCAGCACATAAGAAAGATAAAAATGGCGATCCACTACCCGCTCTTGCTCCTGTTGCCATCCAACAGGGTGATTTTCTAGGGACATTGATCCGTAATGAAATCAACGGAAAAGATCGGGAAGCTTTTCAGTATACAGATAAAGGTACTATGGCAACAATAGGGCGTGCCAAAGCAGTTGCCGATATTCGGGGATTTAAATTCAGCGGCTTTTTTGCATGGATATTATGGTCAGTCGTACACATTTTGTTCTTGATTGGCTTCCGCAATCGCTTCCGTGTTTTTGTTGAGTGGATGTGGCATTATTTTACATTCAAAAGAGGGGTACGTCTTATAACTGATCGCTTTAGTGATGATGGGGACGGAGCGAACTCTTAGAAAACCCTTTGCCAACTCTTGTGGGTTTCGTTTAGTCCGTTGATTATAATTGCAACTCCCCTCTCTTATCTCCAATTTAGGTATGATTAAAAAAAATTATTATACCCTTATGAAATTGCAAAACCTGCTCTTTTTATTACTTATTTTTAATTGAGCTAATGAAGACTTTATTAAAGCTTTAATAGCATCTATATTTGGTGGAGCTACTACAGGCATTTTACCTCTAGGACTTAAAGTTTGACCTAAATATTTACCAACAGTTAACATTGCTGCACCTTCAG
>CAYNKF010000489.1:0-1683 GCA_964397705.1 uncultured Balneolaceae bacterium
TGGCCTCCCAAGTAGATATGAGTAACAAGGGCCCCCTGCATGAGAAGCTTTCGGATCGGGAATTTGAAGTATTATGTATGATTGCATCGGGAAAGGAAGTTAATGAGATTGCTGATGAACTTTCGTTGAGTCCACAGACTATTCATACCTATCGGAAGCGAATAAAAGAGAAGATGAATCTCAGTTCTAACGTAGAAATGACTCGCTATGCCATGGAAAACAATTTAATTGAATGAGTATTTGGAAGAATCTCCAATATAGCAGAGTCAATGTTTATGTATTTTTTAGACTTAGTTTAAAAGTTATTGGGTTGACATAAATTGAATACTGTTTTTCCCTTCTCGTTAACAATACCCCAACTCCTTTCAAATAGCTGAGATTCAGTCAGCGTTTCTTTTGTTATTTTTTTGAAGCTGGAAGTACGACATTCATCAAAAATAATCTACACCTGATATTCTTGTAAGAACAATTGGTACATAGAAATACCACAAAATATTAGCTCACTTATACTTCGGTATCAATAGGTTCACTTTAGAGAGTTTCAAGTAAAAGGAATTGTAAGAGAGAGCGATGTTCGGGTAATCGAACATAAAACTATGAAGGTGTAGGGTGACAAGCCCTACACCTTTTTTATTTGTTTTTCGAATATTTGTCGAAAAAATCAAGCATATCAAAGCTGGAAATAGAGCAATTCTTTTAATCAATAATTAAGGGAAATCTACTCAACAAAAACATTGCTCAGATACATTATGATGTAGCCACTGACAACCTAATGCTATGAATGCCGAAAAGCCGAGCGCTTGTTGCGCTTTTTACAGGTGGGATGACCTTCAGTAGTTTTTGCTCTTCACCTTTTGTATCTTAGTTATGCTATGAAAACGGTTAGTTTTTATGATCTGGGTCATGCCCCCTATCGTCCGGTATGGGATCTGCAAACGACTATTCAACAGCGTCTGGTTGATGAGAAGCTGAGACGTCAAAAAAATCAGAAACTCTACAAGCCGGGTGACGAAAGTAATGATGTACTTCTCTTTGTAGAACATCCCCACGTATATACCTTGGGCAAAAGCGGGGATAAGGAGCATTTGCTAAAAGGAATGGCCGAGCTTTCAAATATTGATGCCGAATTTATTGAAATTGATCGCGGTGGCGATATTACCTATCACGGGCCCGGACAAATTGTGGGCTATCCGATTCTGGATCTCGATCGCCATTTCACTGATATCCATAAGTATTTGCGCTACCTCGAAGAGGTCATCATTAGAACCTGCTCCGAATATGATATAGACGCCGGACGAATAGAAGGATTAACAGGTGTCTGGGTGGGAAATCAAAAAATATGCGCTATGGGTATTCGTTGCAGCCGATGGGTTACCATGCACGGCTTTGCTTTTAATGTAAACGCCGATCTTAGTTATTTTAATCATATCGTACCCTGCGGCATTGCGGATAAAGAAGTAACCAGCCTCGAAGCATTGTTAGGGCATAAGGTGGATGAATTACAGGTTAAAGAACATCTTCTTACTCATTTTCAGGAAGTGTTTGACGTATCCATAGCAAAAGTGGATTCACTGCCTGAACTGGACGATCAATTTTCGTATCTTAAAGAATCTGATAAAAAAGCAGCAT
The DNA here is from genome assembly GCA_964397705.1 of uncultured Balneolaceae bacterium. GTDB lineage: Bacteria > Bacteroidota > Rhodothermia > Balneolales > Balneolaceae > Fodinibius. The sequence goes on from CAYNKF010000489.1 coordinate 1,630, forward strand.
CGAAATAATTTTTTGATTTTAGTTCCATGATTAAAGAACTCAATGTCGTAGATC
>CAYNKF010000490.1:0-1671 GCA_964397705.1 uncultured Balneolaceae bacterium
TCCCGCGGTTGTGGTCATCCCTTTGGGTCTGGCCCTTTTGGGAACGGAATTTGTGGGCAAGCGGCCGAAACCAATGAAACTTTTGTGGTTCAGGATGTAAGTAAGGAAGACAATTACTTGGCGTGCAGCGTGCATGTTGAAGCTGAGATTGTGGTGCCCGTTAAAAAAGATGGCAAGTTCGTTGCTGAGCTGGATATTGATTCGCACAAGAAAGACTCAATGACCGAAGAGCATCGTAAAGTGCTTGAAGAAATTTGTGAAATTGTTTCGCCACTATTTTAACCAAAAAATGTTAAATCTGATCATGAAAAATCTAGCTGCTATCATAGTTGGAATATTATTTTTAACAAACATCGCTGTTGCCCAAAATGCAGATAAAAACATACAGCTTGCAAAGCCAGTAGAAACGGGAGAGAATTATGAGGTTTATGGCAGTGAATTCCCGAAAGATGCCCGGTTTTTTGCCCCGGCATATATTGTCAGAAACAGTAATGTATTTAAAGGTCAGGAAGTGGCAACGAAGGGGGTTATAAAACAGGTATGTCAAAAGAAGGGTTGTTTCTTTATGCTTCAGGCCGGGGATAAAAATATCCGGGTTACGTTTAAGGACTATCGGTTTTTTATTCCCCAAAACTCTGCTGGAAGTAAGGTTCTCCTTGTTGGAAGCTTCCGGACGAAAGATATTTCTGAAGATCAGGCCAAGCACTATGTAGAGGATGCCGGAGGGGATGCTAATAAGGTCATGGGTCCCCAAAAGGAGTACAATATTATAGCTACCTCAGTAAAGATTATAGATGCTGAATAATAGGGATTCAATCTATATCCTGTAAGTTTTTTGTCCGTATTGAAGATTACCATACAGCTGGATTTAGTCTAACGACTATTACGATACTAATTATTTTATTATGCAACTATCTTTGGTATGAGTCTGACACTGCATAGTATTCAACGTTTTGTCCTGTCCGCCTTACTTTTTTCAAGTTTAATTTTCGTTTCCTGTAAATTAACTGAGAAGATAACCAGAGAGGTAGATCCGGTAGTTGAAGCATACAGTATTGATGAGGATAAAGCCATTGATCGGCTTAGTGAGGCCATTCAGCATAAAACAGTGTCGCTTGAGGATACCACAGAAATTAATTACCAGTCGTATGACGATTTTATAGCATTTTTGGAGCAAGCTTATCCGAATCTACATAGTACTCTTGAAAAAGAATCTTTTGGTAACTACAGCCTTTTGTACAAATGGGAAGGAAGTAACCCCAACTTAAAGCCAGCTATGCTTATTGGACATTACGACGTCGTACCGGTAAGAACCGGGGCCGACACCTTATGGAAGTATTCTCCATTTGAGGGTAAAAGTGCTGATGATTTTGTATGGGGACGTGGTACACTTGATGATAAAGGCGGTGTTATGTCGATTATGGAAGCAGTAGAATATTTGGTTGAGGATGGATTCACGCCCGAGCGGACCATTTATATTGGCTTGCATCATGATGAAGAAGTGGGAGGTATTCGTAGCGCAAAACGGATTTCGGAATATCTGGAAGACAATGCTGTAGAACTGGCTTATTTAGTGGATGAAGGCTTGCCCATTGCCGAAGAGATTATTGATAATGTGAATGTACCGATGGCTATGATTGGGATAGCCTCAAAAGGTTCTGTCAATATTGA
>CAYNKF010000491.1:0-1657 GCA_964397705.1 uncultured Balneolaceae bacterium
GTAACAAGGGAAGAAGTAAGCAGCGCTTCGGATTTTGGAGGACGTATGGTTACCAGCGTTCGGCCAAGATCATCGAGAGGAATAATTCCTTCAAGCTCGAGATCACGGACGTGCAGAGAATCACCAATTTCTAATTCACTAATGTCGACGGTGTAAGCTCCAGGAATAAGATCAGGCTTAACGCGGATGCGCAAGATGTGCATAGGTTGGAAAATACGACCGCCACCTTCGGTAACACCAACAGGAGTACCTTCCAGTTTAATAGGAACACTCAATGTTACTTTGTGATCCTCGGCCATGACATAAAAGTCGGCATGGACTGGACGATCGGTCAGTGGATGAAATTCTACCTCTTTGAGAAGGGTTTTGTACTCTTCGCCATCAACAGTAATGTTGAGTATCTGACGCTTGCTTTCGCTCAATATTTTTTCAAAATCCAGCTCATCGATCGAAAAATGTACATTATCTTCAACCTCAGGTCCATACATAACACACGGCACACGCATGGCATCCCGAAGAGCGTCAGCGGCTTTACGGCCTGTTTCTCTAATTTTTCCTTCTAAATCTACTACTTCTGGAGTAATCATAATCCTAAAACGTTAATTTAATCGTCAAAAAGTGCACTTATTGTATCGTTGGTGTGGATACGCTGTATTGCTTCAGCAAAAATTCCCGCTACGCTCAAAACCTTGATCTTGCTAGAAGGTTTACGAAGCGGTACCGTATCGGTAACCAACAGTTGATCAATAGGTGAATCTTCAATTCGTTGGTACGCAGGTCCAGATAAAATCGGATGCGTACATGTTGCTATAATATTTAGTGCTCCGCGATCTTTCAGTGCGGAAGCTGCATTTGTTAGTGTGCCTGCTGTGTCTATAAGATCATCAACGATCAGCACATTCTTGTTTTCAACTTCACCGACGATATTCATAACCTCGGCTACATTTTGTTTGGGCCTCCTTTTATCAATAAAAGCAAGCCGTGCTCCTAAACGCTTAGCATATGCTCGAGCCATTTTCAGACTTCCTACATCGGGAGCAACAACGACCAAATTTTCAATTGGATGGTCGCTAAAATAATCAATGAATAACCGGCTGGCATATAAATGATCAACCGGAATATCGAAAAATCCCTGAATTTGTGCTGCATGCAGATCCATTGTCAAAATACGATCAGCTCCAGCTTCAGTCAATAAATTTGCCATAAGCTTAGAGGCAATCGAAACACGAGGCTGATCTTTACGATCTTGCCGGGCATACCCAAAATAGGGAATTACAGCAGTTACTCGCTTTGCTGAGGCCCGTTTAGCAGCATCCAGTAATAATAGTAACTCCATGATGTTGTTGCCCGGCGGCGGTGTGGATTGTACCACGAAAATATCTTCGCCGCGAATACTCTGCTCGTACTTCACATAGAGCTCGCCGTCTGAAAACGGCTTGATGGTAACTTCACCTAAGTCTGTACCGTACTTTTCAGCAATAGCTCTTGAAAGAGCAAGATTGCTGCGTCCGGCAAATATGGCTAAGGGAGTATCCAACGAAGCGGGTTTTCAGGAAGTTATAAAAATAGAAAAGGATGGCTTTGAAGTCATCCTTTGTAATTTGTTGCCCGGGGAGGACTCGAACCCCCACTGACGGTACCAAAAACCGCTGTCCTG
>CAYNKF010000492.1:0-1650 GCA_964397705.1 uncultured Balneolaceae bacterium
TGCTTATTCTTAAATTCAAGATCCTGTTCCAGTTGTTTCTCTTTAAGACGCTTATTTTCCAGTTCAGCACGTTTCTTGTTTATTTTCATCCGCTGGCGATTGTATATCAAGAAGCCAATAATACCAATCATTATCAGTCCGGCTAAAAAAGCCTTCCTCATAAGTGTTTCGCGCTGATTTTCTTTTTCAAGTAAAGCAATTTCTTTTTCTTTCTGAGCTGTCTCATATTTGGTTTGCAACTCATTGATTTGCCGTGCTTTTTCTTTATTCAAGATGCTGTCCTTCACCGCCATCATTTTTTGCTGGTAAATAAACGCATTTTCATAATCTCCGATTGTACTATAAATATCCGAAAGCAGTTCATACCCGACCTTCATCCCCAGCTGAGTACCAAAATCCTGTGAAAGCGCTAACGTCTTTTCGGCGTGGACCAGCGCTGAATCATATCTTCTTGAGGAATAGTAAACTTTTGCCAAATTTTCGTGAATAATTGAAGTGAGATCCGGATCGCGCTCATCATTCACATCAAGAGCACGGTTAAGGTAATTAACAGCTTCATCGTAGCTGTTTTTCTGCATATAAATCCGGCCGATGTTATTTAAACTATTAGCTATACGGATGGTATGGCCCAAATCCCGGCGAATATCTAAGGCACGGAGATGATATTTCAATGCCTGCTCATAATTTCCCTGATCTCCATGTAATAATCCCAGATTATTATAATTTGTTGACATCCCATTACGATTTTCCAACCGCTGATTAATCCTCAGAGCTCTCTTATAATATTCCTCGGCTTTTTTATCATTTTCGAGCTCAAAATAAACCAATCCAATATTCCCAGCTATAGAAGCTATAGCTCTTTCTAACCTATTGCCCTCACTTAGCTTCATAGCCCGAAAAAAATATTCCAGCGCTGTATTGTATTGAGTCTGTTTCTTATAAAGTGTCCCAATATCATTTAATTGCGATATTATCCCGACGGTATCATCCAACTCTCTACTGTAAGAAATGCCTTTTTTATGGTGAGCAACTGCCTCTTTAAAATTCCCCTTTACACCTTTAGAATAGCCCAGCTCTCGATGTGCCCTTGCAATACCTTTGGGGTAATCAATTTGTTCTGCGATTTTAAGTGCTTGTCCGGCAAATATGATTGCTCGATCTGGATCTGTAAAAGAAAGATCATAACTGGAATCAATGAGGGTATGCACCACCGTCGTATCCGAAAAATCTAAATTTGACGGAATATTGATCTGTCCATGAGAGTTCCCCCAGCAGACAGTCAGGAACAATATCACAGTAACGATCCTTTTGCCCATCACACTCAATTGTTTTTAATAATATATAAAAACAGGGCTTCTATATTAAAATCAGATGGTTATAGCTAATTCATTATTCATCATAAACTTTCGAGGATCCCAAAAATAAAGACCCCTGCCAGCAACAACTACTGACAAGGGTTAGATTTGACTTTAAAAAGTAAATTACTCCTCCGCTTCAATCTTCTTTTCTTGATCCTCATTCCACGAATAAGGATAACTGTCGTCATCCAGCTTTTTAGCTTCGGTTGTCAAATGCAGTGGATGAAAGGTATCAATCATTACGGCGTATTCATCCGTACCTTCTTTTCCAATGCTACCTTCGTATTTCCCA
>CAYNKF010000493.1:0-1645 GCA_964397705.1 uncultured Balneolaceae bacterium
ACCAGATCAGTATTCGAAACTATACGATAGCCATAGTTATAGAGAGAGTCGAAATTATTATTAAACAGCGCTGTCAGTGCTTTAATATCTCCCTCACAAAGCTTTATCCAAAGCTCCTGCGGGTTTAAATTATGGTATTCAAACTGGTTAGCACTCATTAAGCTATACAGATCACATTCGATGTTTTGCGATTGACAAAATACAAATATTAAGACTAAAAACTCTTAATTAACCGATAATTTAATTCATTCGAATACTCCACCAATCATTTTCCTGAAAAAGCATTCGTAATATTCCATGTTATTTATCTTAGGTGTGAACTGAACAAAAAGTTTATCAATTCTTCTCAGAAAAGTGTTTAAAAACATATAAGAGCTGTAGAATTATGCAAGTTTTATACTTGCTCTTGATAGTTGCAAAATCTTGCAGTAGCTTCAAGGTGTTCCGTCGTTCTGAAATTTCAATTGCTTCTGCTGCAAACAAAAGCCGGAAGTATCTTTTATATAATTTTAAATTTCAGAATACGACGACTATGAATTCTCAATCATTTCTTTTTTTACACCGACCCAAAAAGGGGATTTCTCTTCTGATCGCCTCTTTTTTTAGCTTATTAATAGTTTTGGGAAGTTTTAACATCGCCTCAGGACAAACGTATTTAGATCCTGAAAGTCCTATCGATGAACGCGTAGATGATCTCCTCAGCCGCATGACTATTGAAGAGAAAGTTGGTCAGATGACTCAGCTTAACATCACGCTCATAAACGAGACGGGAGTTCAGCGTAATGTTAAATTAGATCCACAAAAAGCTAAAAAGTTATTGACTAATCATCATATTGGTTCATTCCTAAATGGTGAGGCTGTGCCACCGGAACAATGGATTGAGTATACTCGGGAACTTCAAGAAATTGCGGTGGAAGAAACAAGATTGGGTATCCCAATCATTTATGGTATTGACCATATTCACGGAGCCAGTTATGTGCAAAACAGTACTATTTTTCCACATAACATAAATATTGGAGCCACTTTTAATCCTGAAAATTCATACCAAAACGGTCGTATTACGGCTCTTGAATCTGCTCCACTGGGGCACACCTGGAATTTCGCGCCGGTATTAGACCTCGGGCAAAATCCATATTGGGCCAGACAATATGAAACCTTTGGTGAGGATCCTTACCTGGCTTCCAAGCTTGGAACAGCTTACGTAGATGGATATCAACAAAAACACGATATAATACCCTACCGCCTTGCTGCAACAGCAAAGCATTTCTTGGGATACTCAGTTCCACGATCTGGCTGGGATCGTACCCCCGTAGATTTATCAATGCAAACAATCTACGAATTTCATCGTCCGTCCTTTCAAGCTGCCTTTGATGCAGGAGTTAAAACGGTGATGATTAATAGTGCTGAAATTAATGGGATACCGGTTCACAGTTCCAAAGAACTGCTTACTGATTTACTTCGAGATGAAATGGGATTTGAAGGTGTTGCGGTAACTGATTGGGCAGATATCGGTAAACTCGTTGACTATCATAAAACAGCTGAAAATTATGATGAGGCCACCTATCAAGCTGTTGAAGCAGGAATTGATATGAGCATGACTCCACAGTCATTGGAATTTAATGAAAGCCTGTTAAGGTTGGTTGAA
>CAYNKF010000494.1:0-1636 GCA_964397705.1 uncultured Balneolaceae bacterium
TATGGAATATGATTGTGAGTTAGGATCTGAAGATCCAGAATATAGAGAAGATTGTAACGATTTTTGTTAATAGGTGAATAAAATGAATGAAAAAAAATCATGTACTAAATTAAATTGCTTATTTGATAAAAGCCTGGCAGCCTTCAAAATCTGCCGGGCTTTTTTTATTTACTCCAGACCTGATCCGATAAGTTCAAATAATTCTTTCTTATCAACATTAAAGCGGTTGTTGTAATCCTTTATGCTTCGGCTAATAACTTCTTTTGCTTCTTTTTGGTTGTAGATATGCGTAATCTCCACTTCCCTTTCCTCATCACTAAAAGGACGTTGTTTATACGTTAAAAAATAATGCGATAGCCGTTCTACAATATGTTTGGGAACATCTTGAATATCTCTCATTCCTCCAAAAGAGGCATCCCCTTTCATGACGGCAATAATTTTATCATCAGCCTCTTCCCCATCAATCATCCGAAATCCTCCTACAGGAATAGCGTCAAGAATAATATTGCCGTGAGGAATATTGCGTTCCGTAATTACACAAATATCAAGGGGATCTTGATCACCCTCAATATCATCTCTACCCGTTTTTTGCATGCAATATGTTCCCACATGCTCATCACACAACGTCTGCGGAACAAATCCATACGGCATAGGACAAATATTGGAGAACCGCTGTGGGCGATCCACTTTCAGGTAGCCGCTATCTTTATCCAGCTCATACTTCATGGTATCTCCCGGAACTATTTCAATAAAAACCTTTACAACGTTCGGCGTTTTACCGCCTATGTCAATTCCGTGCCAGGGATGAGGTTTAGAAAAGAGTTTGGAAAGCTTTAGAAAGCGACGAATTTGAGAGCGATTCATAACCTGAAGTGAATTGGGTTAATTAGTTAACCAAAATATATTAAAAAAATATGGGCCAAGAAGGGCAAAAAATAAACAGGACCGGAATCAACCGGCCCTGTTTTGTACGTTGGCTTTTCGGGGTACAAATCAATGGTTACAATAGATAAGTAACCAGGGATCAGTATGTTCAATTATTACTACTCACAAGAAACGACTTTGTTCCAATATTTTTTTCTTTATTCTCAAGACATGTTAACGACTGATCAATAAATTTATTGGATACATGTTTATTCCTTATTATGCCCAAACATAGTCTCTTAAGCCCGATGATCGGCGAACTTTCCGTTGAATACCCTTTTTAAGAATCTGCCTTTTACCAACAATAATTATTTTATTACGTGCCCTTGTGATAGCGGTATACAGTAGCTCTCTGTTCACGACTTTCGAAACTGTTCGCGGTAACACGGTCACCACTTCATTAAACTCCGATCCCTGACTTTTGTGGACCGTTAGCGCATAAGCTGTATTATAATTAGGAAGCCGACTGGGCGCTATTGACCGGACTTCACCCTCACTTTCAAAATACACTTTCAAATCTCCATTATGATCCGGTAGACATAATCCGATATCTCCATTATACAACTTCAGGGTATAGTCATTTGTATCGATAATAACTGGTTTCCCCGGATACCATTCGTTGTATTTGGGAATTAGTGACTTTGCTTGGAGAATTTGCTCTGCGAGTTTATTTAGGTGTTCAGTACCCCAAGATCCTTTTCGATGAGCAGCT
>CAYNKF010000495.1:0-1599 GCA_964397705.1 uncultured Balneolaceae bacterium
TTTTGCATTGGAAGCACAAATCTTATGCGCCTCATCCATACTTTTACCCTGTAGGTATACCTCCAGGTTAATATCAAAATTCCATTTTCCTTCTGATTTCAAATAAGGAAGCGGCTCCGGATCTTGATCCGGCCCCTGAATTCGAAAGGGTTCCAGTGCATCTAGCGTAACAATCCACGGGGAGACAGAAGTAGCCCAATTCTTTGCTAAAAACGGCCCAAGTGGCTGATACTCCCATTTTTGTATATCTCTGGCACTCCAGTCATTTACCAGCATCAACCCAAAAATATGATCTTCGGCATCTGTTACTGAAATAGGATTCCCAAGCTCATTTCCGGGTCCGGTCAAAAATCCCATCTCAAGTTCAAAATCACAGAGCTTACACGCATCAAAAATTGGCGTATCATCACTGTCGGGCGGCAAAATCTGTCCCTTGGGACGATGAAGATCCGTACCGCTTATTACCACAGAACTTGCTCTTCCGTGATACCCGACCGGCAAATGTTTCCAGTTAGGCTTAAGGGCATTTTCGGGATCACGAAACATGCTTCCCACGTTGGTTGCATGCTGCTCGGACGAATAGAAATCGGTATAATCTCCAATATCAACAGGCAACATCATCTCAACCTTATCCATGGGCGTAAGAACGCGTTCCTGGAGGGGTTTATTATCCCGCAGCGCCGCCTCATCAGCACTTAATAACGTGCTGATATACGAACGTGCCTCTGCCCAAGCCGATCGTCCAAGCTCCATAAAACTATTCAGCGTCCGTTCACGAAATACCGGTTTTCCATCCAGCTCAGGTCCATCAAAAACACCAGCGGCGTCGAGTTCGGCCAAATTTACTACATAATTACCGATGGCTGTACAAATAAATACTTCACCATCATCTTTGGACCTGGCAACACCGTAGGGTAAATTTTGGATTGGAAAGTGTGAATCAGAATCTACCTCGATAAATGATTCTAAGTTGGGATCGTTAGTAGGATGCATGATGAGATTTTTGAATTATGTATTTAAAAATAGGTTCTAGTGACAACGCTATTGGTTATAAAAGTCCCAGTTGTCGTAAGTCTTCGCGGGGCTCGTCAAAACTGCAGCTGCCAAATGAAATAAGTGCCACTTCGCGTAGTTCCTCAATTTCTTCTGTTGTTACCTCATAATCTTTCCATCGGAAACCGGTATCCGTAAAAGAAAAATGCTCGCTGTCCTCTTCTTTGATAACACTCTGCATTTGTTTTGCAGAAAAATCATGAGCATATCCAAGCATAGCTCCACCAAACACGTTAAAAAAACCATGCATTTTCGTACCTATCGAATGATCAAAATGGCGGATGGGATGGTGCAATCCGGCTGTACATTTTAAGGCTAAATTTTGTTCCCGAACCTTATTCAATGTAACGGCAACCTGCTCAACCGAGGGGAACATCGAAGCCTCTACCCCACCGCAACGTAGCTTAAAACCAGCCTTAATTCTGTTATTCGATGGTGACTCATTGTTATAATGGTTCAAAGATTCCAAAATAATCCCAATCTCCTTTTCCCAGTTTTTATCAAAAATCCCCTCAAAGAAAATATCGTCTGGGAATTTCGACATAC
>CAYNKF010000496.1:0-1555 GCA_964397705.1 uncultured Balneolaceae bacterium
AAACCTAATTTTTGTGGATGCTACCGGAAGTGAAGAAGTGGCCCGACTATATCCTAAGCTATTTGCCAATGGAATCCACGTTGTAACGCCTAGCAAATTGGCCAACACCTTTAAGCAATCATTTTTTGATGAGCTGCAAAATCTAACTCAAGAGCACCACAACTCTTTTAGATATGAAACAACTGTTGGGGCCGGATTACCGGTCATTTCCACCATCAATAATATCCAATCAACGGGTGATCACATTTCTGAGATATCAGGTATCGTTTCCGGTACTATGACCTACCTGTTTAATCAGCTTGAACAAGGCGTTCCATTTAGTAAAGCCATTATTGACGCACGCGAAAAGGGGTACGCCGAACCAGATCCGCGTGATGACCTTTCCGGAGAAGATGTGGCGCGCAAATTCTTGACGTTGGCACGAACGCTGGATATCGATATAGAACGGGAAGAATTGCAAGTAGAGTCATTAATTCCAAAAGAATTAAAAAATGTTGACGGTAAAACCTTTTTAGAAAAATTACCGGATTATGACAGCGAATGGAAACAACGCATGCAAACAGCAAAAGATCGAAATGAAACACTACGCTACACAGGTAACTTAAAAAAAGGAAATATTACAATCGGAATCGAATCTGTTTCAAAAGATTCTCCACTCGGACAACTAAAGGGAACCGACAACCTTATTCAGATTTTTACGGGTTTTTATAATGAAACCCCTCTCGTTATTCAAGGCCCGGGTGCCGGCAAAAAAGTTACCGCATCGGGTGTTTTGATCGATATCATTAAAACTGCAGATCAAATAACCTAAAATTAATCAACATATTATAAGAGTTTTTAAACAAGGTTAGATTGCTCTTAAATACCTGTTTTTTATCCTCGTATTCTATAACATGGTCACAGACACAAGACATAATGTCCTTAACACCCAACTTCCAAAGAGACAATACATATTATGAAAAAGCAAAATAATAAGAGCGTTCTCAAACAAGAGTTGAAAACCATTTGCCAAGAATTACAAGAGAAGATGAACCTCATAAATAACTCTACGGACGAAGGACATTCAAACACCCCTTAAGGGAGCAATAAACATCTACAACACAGCGAATTACCATATGATAGAGTGGCTATTGGGGTAGTCAACTCTGTAAACAAGGGGGCCGATCGGAAGATCGGTCCCTTTTTTATTAAAAGATATTTTACGAATCCCTACCACACTCTACCACACCTTCCCCATTTTCTAATAACTCTGCTTTTAAGAAATATGCAGACCTAAAAAAAGTGCTTCCAAGTACCATGAAAGCACTTTTTTATAGCCTACCCTCAAACTCTCTTGGTGCAGAAATTCCTTCTGCTGGATCTTTCTTTAATAAGTGCTTGACAAATTACATCCTTTAGGGGTACATTGTGGGGTGAAGTGGGAGAATGTGGGAGTTCTAAATCCACTCGTCGAATTCGATAATATTTGCTGTTAATTCTGGGGTTCATATGCCAAGTTTCAAGGGCCAATACGAACATAGTGTTGATAATAAAGGACGCGTTAGCTTCCCGGCTA
>CAYNKF010000497.1:0-1546 GCA_964397705.1 uncultured Balneolaceae bacterium
ATTGAAAAGTATTCCGAGCCTATTAAACTCGATAATTTTCTGGATTCCAATAAAATGGAAGAAATCGAAAATCGATTTGCCTCCAATAAAGGCGAACTACCCTGGCCGGTTGATAGCAGAACAATAGCTGAACATTTTGGCAATAAAGTACATCCTGTTTACGGTACTAAAACGCCCAACTTGGGAGTAGAAATTGTAACAGATGCCCAATCGTCGGTCGAAGTTGTACACGACGGATATGTCATGAATATAATCCCCGTTCCCGGCTATGGTGATGTGATATTTGTTAAACACGGGCGTTTTATTACAGCCTATGGGAACCTAAGCGAAGTCATGGTGAGTAAAAGCGAGGTATTAAATAAAGGCGATATGCTGGGCCTTTCGGGTGATTCCAGTTCGCCAAAGGGAGAAAGCCTGTTTTTCTTAATCCGCGAAAACAACGAAAATTTAGATCCTGAGAACTGGCTTCGAAGAGAAACCATGTCCAGCAACTACTAAATTAGCTTCCCCCTCTTTTTGTTGGTATTTTCTGCACCATATTAACCGGAATATTTTTATTCCGAATCCAATTTATTTCCTTATTAACCTATAACCAAGCTTGTTTCATGACCAATTGGCAACGCACTTTTGCATTTGTTAGCGGCGCTCTTGTTTTTGGATTACTTTTCATTCTTCTGTCCAATAGCTTTATTCAATATGTCGCCCATGAAGGTTCTACCGGTTACCTTTTTCTGTTTGGCTTTGGGCTGATCTTCCTTAACCTCAATTTTGGTATCAGTCGAAGGTTCGCAATAAAAGCTCTTAATCCAAGTGGCGTTGCCTATATAATGTCTTTTCTTACTATCCTGCCAACCATTTTTTGGGTCTATACGAAAGATGTGGGACTGGCAGAACTTCAGCTTGTTTTCGTGCTCACCGTTATTTTTTCGGCTTTTTTAGGTACCTATTTTGGAATACGGCGTGGAGCGGTCAAACGACAGCAATACATACAACGTCTACGAGATGAAAAGCAGGACATACCTGAGTCGTTAAGACGTCCGCATGATGATCTGAGTAAAAATTGAATGGGAAACAAAACACCTGTCCATTTTGAATTAACCATTTACAATTCAAGAAGACTGCCTGACTTCTTGTAGACTTAGACTGATGTACAATCATCTCTATTTGCATTCTTTTCTATAGACAGGAACTAATTCACCAATAGGCGGTGTAAAAAATAACGAGGATTATTATCCCACGAATAAAACCTGTCATTTATTATGCGTTTACTTCTAATACTTCTACTCATTGTTTCAATTGGATGCTCAAGCTCGGATCCCACCGGGGATCAAGATATTACGTATCAAACGGTAAATGCATTTCCAAATCTTTCATTTGATCAACCCGTGGATCTGCAACATGCCGGTGACAACAGCGGACGTCTTTTTGTGGTAGAAAAGTCAGGTATCATTAAAGTATTCAACAATGAATCTACTACCGAGAACACTTCAATCTTTTTAGATATCCGGGGGCAGGTAGATGATCGCGGATCCGAAGAAGGATTATT
>CAYNKF010000498.1:0-1540 GCA_964397705.1 uncultured Balneolaceae bacterium
TCATGACGTGCCTTTTTAACGGTTAAACGACTTGAGCGATCATATATACCGTACCGGTCATTAGTAATAGCAGTATTACCACAACGCTATAGGCTTCGAAAGCACTGCTGCCATTCTTTTTCATTGCGCTCACTGTTTTTTGAATGGGTACTTTCCATATCCAAAGCAGTGTAGCAATACCCAATACTATACTCAGAATAATAATGACCATAGGGTATGTTTTATATTTATGCTTTGCGTTAAGACAAAAGTACAAATCATATTCTTCGATTGCATCATTCCCTAACTTGCACCTTTTGTGTTTTCTTCCATTATTGGTAGATAATTAACTATATCGGGATACAAATAATAGATAACTAAAATAAATAAGGGGATTTTATATGGAATGGTATATCAAAGTACTTAAAAATTACGCCGAATTTGAGGGGCGCGCACGACGTAAAGAGTACTGGATGTTTACGTTAATCAACTTTCTAATTATGATGGCAATTCCTGTAATAATGGGATTATTTTTTAATGTGGACCCAAGTAATACTGTAGGCGCAGCTTTCACTGGAATACTTGGATTATATTCTTTGGCTGTTTTCATTCCCAGTTTAGCCGTCGGTGTTCGCAGGCTACATGATACGGGGCGCAGCGGATGGTGGCTGCTTGTTAGCTTAGTGCCTCTGATTGGCGTTATTGTCTTGCTTGTCTTTTTGGTTCAAGACAGTCAAACCGGTTCAAATCAATACGGGCAAAACCCAAAAGAGGTTGGAAGAGCTGTTGTTTAAACGATCAACTTTCAATTCATAGAAATCCGAGCTTGCCCCATTATCAGGCAGCTCGGTTTTTCTATTTTCAATCTGATTTCACCTAATTTTTAATCTTTTTGGCTTCTTCTATCAGTTCAGGATACCTAAACCAAGTTTCTACCTCCTCCTCACTTTTGGGGCCTATATTCCCTTTCACCTGCTCTAACAATTTTCGGGGATCGTAAACTGTTCCCGATTTCATCACCAGCTCTACATTGCGGGTATTGGTGATATCCTGCAGTGGATTGCCTTTCACTACGTATAGATCTGCCAGCTTACCCGTTTCTATAGACCCCACTATACTGCTTTTGCCAAGAGCTTTAGAACTATTCAATGTCCCAGCTTTAAGCGCAGCATGTTCAGGTAACCCTGCCATAACCATGGTATGCATCTCACGGTGTGCGCTAAAACCAGCCAGATAATACCCATGGCTGGGAGCATCGGTTCCAAGGGTAAGAAGCTCACCGCCACCCGCCTCGTAGAATGCTTTAGTGGATCGCTTCATAGCCTCATAAAGACCGTCCATCAACTCACTCGCTTCCTGTTCTTCACGAGATGGAAGCTGCTCACGAACGTAGTTTGTAAACAGTGACCGTTCATCCTGCCAATAATCAAAGCCATTTTTGAGCGTGGTAAAAAAGACCGGGGCAATAATAGTCCCGTCAAAGTATACATTATGATCAATAAAGTACTGCACCGTTTTTTTGAAGCTGCTTGATGTAGTATCAACCTTATTCCAAACAGGG
>CAYNKF010000499.1:0-1539 GCA_964397705.1 uncultured Balneolaceae bacterium
TGATCCTGCTCATGAACTATTTATATATAAATAATTGAATTAACAACAAATGAAAAGAAGGCTCGAAACCAAAAGAGGTAAATAATAGGGGAAGAGTGCTGGGCCCAAATCATCGGAGCTTGAAATAATGTACGGGGGAAACTCTACTGATGGATCCACCCATCTGTAATATCTTCTGCCATCATTTGTCAAACTATACAGTCGATCCAATCGAGAGCCATGTGGATAAGTAGTCCAAGGCCTACCAAATGTAGGGTGCGCGCGGTTGAATTAGAACTCAGCCCATCAGCTTTTCGCCCAAAAATAAGAGGAAGAGCAAACAACAGTATATAGATAATAATAGCGGGTGCAGTGTGCAACGGATGGAAACCGATGGAGCATCGACTGGGATCGTATATGGGGTTAGCCAGCAAGTGATCTAGATCAACAAGCAATGTCGCAATCATGACCACCGTCGCGTTTTGCCATCGGCTATGATAAAAAGCGAACGCAACAATCAGGGGAACGATGAAATGTAGAACGATATGGATCATCTTTTAGGAATTGTTATCGAGTGAAGCGATATAAGGACTGGCTCTTATGCGGAAGGTGTCCAGATGTTGAATTTATTTAAAACGAAACATTAATTAAAAGGCAAGGAAAGGGTGAGATCTATTCTACTTGATGCCTGAATATGCACATATTGAGATGAATGTTTAATGATCAGTCACAAGCATCCATTGAATATCAAACTTGTCTTTTACCATCCCAAAATCTTTTTCGAGAGGGAAGAGTATTTTGCCGGATTCTGATAGCTTTTTGAAAACTTCTTCTCTAAATGTTTTGTCTGAAAAAGTAATGAAAAGAGAAACATTGTTTCCAATGGTAACAGAATGGTTCGGTAAATCATCAGATGCTTTAATTCGAATTTTTTCAGCATTTAGTTCTGAATCGAAAATTCGATTTTGATAGTCATTTGGTACCTCGATTGGTGAGTCAGTAAAAGTCTTCATGGAGATGATTTCTCCATTCAGGATTTGAGCGTAAAATTTCATTGCCTCTTTGCATGTGCCCGGAAAAACAAGATAAGGTATGATTCCTGCCATAGTTATACATTTTTGATTTAGATAATAATATAAAGATATAACTTTAATCCGGGTTTTGATATTCGCATTTAGGGCAACTGATTATTGATTTTTGGGTTATTTCCATTTTATAAATTGCCTAACCCTGGTAATTCAAATTAAAATTTTCAGAGTTTTTTATTGGCAATCCAACTAAGTGCAAAGACCGATAACAATCCTGCGCATAAGTTGGATACGAATGTATGTTGAATTATTACTAATGATTGGAGAGGGAATAGGGAATAAGCCAAAAAGAGGCAAGGCCTGGAGAGCGACTGCGTAACTCCGTTAGACCTATAGATTATAATTTGTTAGAAAAAACATTACGTTTTTATAGTATGCTTCTGTATTGTATTGATGCATAATATGCGAAGCATTTGGAACTTGAACCCGCTTGGTATGGGGTAGCAGTTCTTTAAGCCTATCCGATAGATGA
>CAYNKF010000500.1:0-1529 GCA_964397705.1 uncultured Balneolaceae bacterium
AATCTAATAAAATGCTATGTCTGCCCAACCTCACATACTTGTTCTCGGATGCAACTTTGCAGGATTAACAACGGCGCGGTATATACGTGAATATGCAGGTGAAAGCGTCAAAATTACCTGCATAGATCGCAAACCTTACTTGACGTTTATTCCAAATATTCCAATCGAAGTTTGGAATAATAACAATCCGGAGGGTTCGCTCCACTTACCCTTTATTAAATTTCTGGATCGCGATAATATCGATTTTATTCAGGGAGACGTGCAGGGTATAGATGTAGAAACAAAATCTATTGATTTTAAACCAGTAGAACGTTCTGGTTCTGCAACCGAAGAAATAACATATGATTACCTGGTTATTGCTTTGGGGAATAAGCTGGCATTTGATGAAATTGAGGGGTTTGGCAAGTATGGCCATACGTTTACTGATACCTATTATGGCGATAAAGTACGTCGCTATTTGCATGACGGCAGTTACAAAGGAGGTCCTATTGTTATTGGGTCGGACTTTTTTCAACAGGGTAAAAGTGACAAGCTGCCCAATATTCCAACTGCCGAAGCGGCCTGTGAGGGGCCACCGGTGGAGATATCCTTTTCGATGGCTGAATGGTTGCAAAAGAGGGGGTTAGGAGGTGCGGAGAATATCACGTTGTTTACCCCGGCTGAAGTTATTGCCGAGGATGCCGGAAAGCAAATTCTGGATCAACTTCTTCCTATGTTTGAAGAGATGGGGTATGGCTATAAGGCTAATACTAAGGGTATTAAACGCTTGTATGAGGAAGGCATTGAGTTTAAAGATGGCAGTAGCCTTGAAGCAGAAATGAAAATTATTTTTCCAAATTGGGCAGCGCATGACTTTTTGAAGGGGTTGCCTATTAGTGATGACCAGGGATTTATAATAACTGATCTTCATATGCGAAATCCTGATTATCCCGAAGTATTTGCTGTAGGTGATGCTGCCTCCATAACGGTTCCCAAAATTGGATCACTGGGGCACATGGAGGCTGAAATATTGGCTAAAGTGTTGGGGCAGGAGGTGGGCAATTATAATCCGGATAAAAAGATTGATCCCCTGGAGTTTGAGCTAATCTGTATGGGTGATATGGGAGATCACAAAGGTTTCTATATGCATACTGATGAATGGTGGGGTGGGGATAAGAGCATACTAAAGATGGGTTATACACCACATATGTTAAAAATGGGTTTTAAATCCATGTATTATTCCACGGGTGGTAAAATACCGTCGTGGGGATTACCAATGTCTGAATTTATTGCTGATCGAACCGTTATATAAACGGAAATAAGCTGATTGCCCCGATAGCAGAAATAATGACAATAAACCAGATCAGCTGCTTACTCTTTTCATAGCCGGCCCAGAAGAAAAATAGCCCGGCTTTGACGAGTGTATTGGTAATGACGGCAATTAAAATTCCAAGCGTTGCTACACTTGGATCGGTACCATCTTCAGCCATACGAGAAAGGGAAAGCGTTATGGCATCGACGTCCATCAATCCCGAAAAAAGAGCCAACAG
>CAYNKF010000501.1:0-1527 GCA_964397705.1 uncultured Balneolaceae bacterium
AAGAAGTGGTTGAAAAAAATAACCCTGTATCTCAGCCAAATTTCCACTGGGGTAGCGGAGCATCAGACAACTACTATCTCTGGGGCAACTCTGCCATTCCCGTCAACGAATCAATGGAAGTTTATGCTTTCGGTGGATACAGTTATCGTGATGCCCTCGGTCAAGGTTTTTATCGCCGATCCCTGGGAGGTCGTAACTGGCCGCAAATATATCCCATTGGATTTCTGCCGGAATTTGATATAAAAATCAATGACTATTCCGGTTCCCTCGGTCTTCGCGGGCAGATGGGCGAATGGAATTATGATTTTAATCTGCAAACAGGCAGCAATGATTTTGAGTATAACATCACAAATTCACTTAATGTGACGCTTGGCCCTAACTCCACGCAAACGGAATTTTATGCCGGTACGGTTGGGTTCCAACAGTCACATGCCATGCTCGATCTCGATCGAACATTTGATGTAGGTCTTGCCGGTCCGCTTAATTTTGCTGCTGGTGCTGTCTATCGCATTGATCAATACGAGATCACGGCGGGTGAAGAAAACTCATATATTGATGGCCCTGTTAAAACCAATCAAAACGGAGGTCGTGCCGCACCCGGTGCCCAGGTATTTCCAGGATTTCGTCCAAGTCAGGCAGTGGATGAAAGTCGATCAAATATCGCAACCTATGTTGATTTAGAAGCTGACATTACCGAAAAATTTCTAATGAATGTTGCCGGTCGATTCGAAAGCTACAGCGATTTTGGAGAAACAGTTAACGGTAAGCTGGCTATGCGCTTTCAACCACAAGAAGAGCTAATATTCCGGGGTGCAGTAAGTACTGGTTTTAGAGCCCCTAACCTCGCACAACGTTATTTTTCAAAGGTTTCCACAACCTTTATCAATAATGTACCATTCGAAGTTGGACTCTTTAATAATGAAAGTGAAGTAGCCGATGCCCTTGGTGTTCCGGATCTAAAAGAGGAGAAATCGTTCAACCTGAGTGGTGGCCTCGCAGTTAGCCCTACTGATGCTTTTACCTTCACCGTTGATGTATTCCATATTGATATCGAAGATCGGATCATTTTATCAGGAAACATGGGTGGCCCCGAAATTGAGAACCTTGTTTCTCAATTTGGAGCGCAGCGCGTTCAGGTCTTTTCCAACGCCATTGATACCCGTACATGGGGTATTGACCTGACGGCATCATACCGTACTGTGATAGGTGAAAGTGGAACCTTGTATTTAAAAAGCGCCTTAAACAGCACCCGAAACCGATTAGCAAGTAGCGTCGCTACTCCAACGCAACTTAGTCAGGGATTCGATGAAAGCATCTTTGGTCGTGAAGCTCGCTTAGAACTTGCCCGCGAACGCCCCAAGAATACGCTTAACCTGGAGGCAACCTACGATAACGGGCCCTTCAGTTTTAGCATGATGAGCAAGCGATACGGAGAAGTACTCGTACCCGATCAAGATCCGGCTCAAGATTACACACTCAGCAATGAATGGGTGATTAATTTGTCGACCAGCTACGAAATAGTAGAAG
>CAYNKF010000502.1:0-1518 GCA_964397705.1 uncultured Balneolaceae bacterium
AACTTAACACGGGCTTTTCCCTTTTTCTCTATCTCATCTTTTTTGTCCATAAGAAGATGAGCAACATGCTCAGGACTACAGGGCGCACCAATAGTTGCTACTGCTTCGACGGTTGAGATATGATGGGCTGCCTGAAGGACAGCAGCACCACCTAAGGAGTGACCGATCAACATGCGGGATGCGGCCCACTCCTGCTCCATATATTTAGCTGCAGCTTGCAGGTCGTCGATGTTAGATGAGAAATTAGTATCGGCAAAGTCACCCTTGCTTTCACCAAGACCGGTAAAATCAAAGCGAAAAACGCCTATGCCGTGTTCTGTCAACGTACGACTGATATGTCCCACTGCCCGTAAGTTTTTACTGCAGGTAAAACAGTGAGCAAATAATACCGCTCCTTTTGTTACTCCCTGATCCGGTTCATCAATTCGAGCTGATAATTTTACTCCCTGACTTCCGGGAAATTCAATTTTCCTACTTTCCATAAATAATATTTTTGTATTAGTTATTCGTATAAATTTCTGTTTCCGGCCAAAAGACCAGCCACGCAAAAGCAAAATAATCCCCAAAGGTAACAGTCGCCAACTGTTTCCCTTTGTGCTCACCTTCTACTGCTTTACCGGTAATACTCCAAACTGATCCGGTTTGCTCATCCGTAATTTTACCATCCTTAATAATAAAAGTCAGCTCTTTTTCATCCAGCACTCGCTCGAAAACACCCGTTGAGCCCGACTCCTTTGATTCAGCAATTCGGGCCGCATCCATCGCAGAAGTTGCCCCTTCAATATGTACAATTAAAAGCGGGGTATTTACAACTTCATCATTAATTACCTGATCTTCACGTGTAATAGAGTAGGGATACGCCTTCTTTTGCTCTTCCAGCTTAACACCGATCACTTTTTCCATGGGTGGCAATCGCCCATCCTCGTTCCCAGCACCGAACAGGGGCGTATTGCTGACGTCATCATATCCTGTATATGGATTCTGGCCGTAATTACGGTCATACCCCGTATTTTTAGAAAGTACTACTCCATCGGTATAGCTCTCTTTGAATTGTCTGAACGAGATAATTTGACTTGGGATCTGTCCAAGGGTTGTTCCTACATAATCTCCGACAATAGCTTTGCCGGTAAACTGCTGCCAAAGTGTTTCGGTCTTGCGATCGAACATTACCAGGTCGGAATGGCGCAGGAATCCGGATACTCCGAATTCCAATACTTTTCCGCCAACAGTGCGTTCAAACACTAAGGCCGAATAACAGAGTGGACAAAAAGTTACGAGTAAAGGATCACCTTGAATCTCATCATTCACAATCTCGTGCCAAATCATAACCTGTAGCGGATAAGCTCGCACTACGCCCTCGTATTCAACTACTATGACCGGTTCTTTTTCGGCGATCCATGATTTAGCTTCAGTAGAAGAAATAAAATGGGGATTATCAATAGAAGGAATGCCATCTTTGGGCGGGCCGCCTCTTTTAAGCTCATCGAGTTCAATAACAGCTTTAGCAGTATTGGTCTC